>WNDP01000085.1 GCA_009912575.1 Acinetobacter bereziniae | reverse complement strand
TGAATTGCAATTTAAAGAAATAAAATAAAATATGGTGCGGAGCACCGTATAACACAGGAAGGTCACAGATGACTACACTCCATTATACGGCAAAATTTCATAAAACAGTTTTGGCAAGTTTTATTGGCTTGGCGATTAGCCAGTCTTGCTTTGCACTCGAAGCCATGTCAGATGAAAAGCTTAGTGATACCACTGGCGAGGGAATTGCTTTACTTCCTCAAGACGCTTATATGGTGTTTCGTGGTGCTGGACCCAATGAAAATACCACACAACTTTTAGACCGAACCAAAGATATAGGCTATATCAACTATATTCCCGTAGGGCCACTGAGTCTTACTGCCGCAGATACCAATAAAAATAATCAGATTGACTCTAATGATTTGGCAGTAGGTAAAGCAGATTTATATTTATACGGTTTAGCGCTGTCCAAAGCCAACGATGCTGACCCCAACGACTATAACGAACGTGTAGGGATGCTCAAAAATACATCAGGGGTTGCAACTGCAATAAATCCAATCAAGAGCTGGGGAACAGCAAGTAATCCGTGGATATTAAAAGTTGATACAGACACCGCAGTTCCTAACTTTAATCCAAGTGGCGGCACTGGTGTAGTGACCTATTTGTCTTTAGAAGCCCCCGCTTTTGAGGCGCTAGCACAAGATCCAAACAGTTCTGACGCTTATAAGCTTAAACTCGGAACATGGGCGGATGCTTTTGTACGTAATCCAAACCGAAAAGATGGTGATGCCAATCAATTTCAGTATGGTACCAGCACTGGAACTCGAGGTAATGGGGACGAAGTGAGCAATCGAGAAAACAGAATCCGTCTACAAGCCATTTGGAATAATTTTAGTTTAAATGGCAGTCGGATTCAGTTATTTCAGACGCTTGATGGTTCATCGAATACAGGTGGCATGAGCCCATTTTATAACAAAACGCTAGGTTTAGCAGGGGTGATCCGTTTAAATAGCGGTGACTCGAAAGATTTAAAATTATCAGGTGGAACAGCAGTAGGTAGTGTAACATCAAATACTGGTACATTAATCACACAAACCCTTCATGCGGGTGCGGACACAGCTTTAAGTGCTGCATCGACTGGGGCATGTGATAATGGGGGGGCAGGTGCGATTGGCAATGGTGGTAGTGTCGGTTGCCAATATTATATTCAAAAACGTTCTAGAACTGATACCAAGTCACAAGCAACAACATGGAACATGCCAACAGAATATAAAAATCGTGTGCTTCGACTCAGTACTCAGGAAACTACAGATACTGATAAATTGTATACACCTGCCTTGGATGTTTCTGGAAATGCAAAAGCACCGACCTTTGCAAAAGATGAAGGGATATTTATCTATAACCTAAACACCAACTTGGTATTAGGTTCACTCTATCAACCACTTATTCTGGGTTCGGATGGTAAAAACTTTAGTTTGGAAATTGCTCGAATTCCCAATAAAGCATCGATCTATACAAAGATCTATACCAATTATGATAACCAAAATTCAGCCACCAATGGTGGATACTATGGTTCTACTTGTAATATCTACCAGTGTGGTAGTAGTAGCTTAGCAGGTTATCAAGGCAATAATGCCACCCATAGCAGTATCAGTATTGGTACCGTTAACACTCCAGACGGTGGAAAAACTTTAGAAGCCTATAAAGGTGCAGATGCTGTCGGGGTTTCATTTGGGAATGTGTTGTCTTCAAATGTGGTGACCAGTAATACTCAAACTGAAATACGTTATTTACAGCGTCAACTGCTAAATTCAACTTGGAACCAGACGAGTAAGTGTACCAGTGCCATTGGAGCAAACTATTGTAGCCAAGTTAGTACAACTCAGGGTACTTTGAGTCAGTGGCAATATAATAATAGTGAGACTGGGACAACTTGGAAGAATTCTGACTTAGGTTGGCAAACTCCACCTACTGGAGTAACCGCATGTAGTTCGGGTTTCGGAACAGGAAATGGAACTTGTGATAGAAATGCAGGTTCAACTCCAGCATATGCAACAACAGCAAACCGTACTTGGTCAGATACCAACTTAAATGGCGCGACATGGCGTACCGTTTCTAATGTGGATGTAAATAACTTTATTGGTGCAGCCAATGGACGTACAGGTGCAACAATTAATACTACCAATATGGCACCTACACCAACTGTTGGACCAACTGCATTTAATAACCTAGGTTCAGCAGTGATTGACGGTATGCTGATTCAGCATATGAAAATAACCACCAAAGGGTTATAAAATAAGGAGAAAGATGATGATGAAAAAAAATGTACTTCTTATTTTAAGCTTTTTGTTGAGCAGTCATAGTATGGCAATGGAAGCACTCAGCGATGCAGACCTACAAAATGTTGAAGGACAGGCAGGAGCAGATTTGTCTCTGAAACTGATATTAAACCAAGTTAATGCCAATGATTCATATTACATCTCAAACAATGCCCATCAGTTCGATAGTGCTGGTGTATGTAAAAATGTTGAATTTTGCCGTTTAGCGGTATCAGTCAATAACCGTTATGTTGATGCGAATGGAGCTGCTAATAGTGTCAGCGGGAATAAGCTTTGGGTGGTATTTAAAGGTATTCAAGGTACGATTAACATCCAAAAACTGGGTTTGGATGGTACGGATTTGATTTATATGGATAAAGCAGTAAATGCCGAACGCATTAAACCTGCGATACAACTGAGTTATGATGCGACCAATCCAATCCAGATACGTAACTTCGGCTTTAATGCCCTGTCGATAGAGCAAGATAATTTTATCAGCCGAACCAATCCAGATGGAACAGTTGAAGAAATTTCACCAGGTAGCACAGCAACGAATTATGGTTACCTAAAAAAGACTATTTATGATACGCAACCGACGGGTCCAACCAGTGCAGTCAACTCTTTGTATGACCAAGGGAATGAAACGGGTTTTATGGGCTTACGAATGAACGGAAACCTAGCTTTACAAGGCAAGATCATGATGTTTAGTTGTTCATCGAACACCAATGCACGTTGCTAGCATAAAATAAATCTGAGGGTTCAAGGATGAAAATAAAACAACAAGCTGCTAAAAAAGGATTTATTTTAAATACATTGACATTCAGTTTATTGGTGATGCATGTGCCTGCTTATGCACTTCAAGCTATGGATGATAACGACCTGAGAAATGTCAACGGTCAAGATGGGATTAATATTGAAACCAGTTTAACCGAAGCGAATATTGATAAACTTTATTGGACAGATCAAACGGGACGGACAGAAACGGATGCGACTGGGCAAGCACTTACCGCAATAGACAATCAGGTCAAGATTGAAAAAAACAGTGCAGTATCAACAACACCACTGACTGCAGCTTTAAGGCTGAACATGGGGACTGCCAGTGCCAAACCTGCGGTTGACTTAAATTTAAAAGTTTCCCCGATGTTGATGTCTGTTCAGAACTTTAATATTTGTGATACGGTCTATTCAACAAACTGTAGTGCACCGATTGGCAATTTGGCTGTTCAGACGTCATCTGATACCACATTGAATTTAAAAACCAGCAATGGTTTGTTTAGCAAGTCCGATCAAGCATCATTGACCTTATGGTTGCAAAATGCCAATATTTATTTAGGGCAAACCAGTGTGTCAGGTCAGCTCAATCAGTTGGTTTTAAAGAACTTTAACTTTAACTTTGATGCAAAAGGTTATGCCTTTATCGACAAGATTGAAGGGTTAAAACTACAAACTAATCTAGCAGGCAATGCAAGTACTTCAACTGTTCCGTCAGCTCAGTATGGTTATGCAGATTTAAATCGAGTAGACGATGCTGCATCATCTATTTTACAGAACAATGGAACTTATGCGAAGAATGGCAAAACCAGCAATGCTGGGTTAAACCTTGAAATTATGCTCAATAAAGGGGTGAGTACATCATCGCCTTATGCGGTTGATACAATCAATACGCCAACAGGGGCGGTGGGCTTGATTCGTGTAGGCGCTAGTGGACGTATGGTCAACAGTTTTTTACAGTTTCGTGGTGTACAAAACTCAGGCACTTTAGCCACAAATTTAATTGGTTCGGCAGTGAATTCATCAGGTGTCGATACAGGCAAGGATATACTCAGCGGTTCTGGTCTAGCCTTTCGAATGAAAACAGACTTTACCCAAGATAATGATTCAATGTTAAGTGGCGGTGCTAGTGCAACGACACTGGAAATTGGTGGTGCAGGTTTAAACAGCTACGGTTTTGAGTTTGGTAATTTAACAGGCTTAGTTAAAACGAACAGAGCTTCATTTGATACAGGCAGTGTATTTTTAAACCTGACAGATACTCAGCAGGTGAAAATTCCTGAAAATAAAGCTTTGACAGGTTTGAGTTTTGCTGCTGGCGATAATTTGGCGACGCCGACTGATTATACCCAAACGATCTATGATACTAATAATTTAACTGCAGGAAATCGACCTTATAGTCTGTTGACATCCATCCGTGGGGCTGAGTTTCAAGGACTTTCTAGACGAGGTCGTTTTACCACTAGTGCTAATGTTGCGCCAGCAGATCAATTTGTACAAAGTAATAATGGACTGGATAACAAATGGGGCTTAGCACTGCCTTTTTATAATCTCAATGCGAACTTGGCCATGTTTGGTACTACAGTAGATGCCTCCAAAGTCTATTATTATACAGCAGATGGAACAAAAACCGCTGTGGGTTCGGGACAAACCCCAAGACTTGGATTGTCTTTAGGTCTAAGTACTGACGGTATTGACCGTGATGCAACAAATAATAATGCTAAATTAGGCAATAAGACCACATCGATACTGATCATCGATGCTGGGCAAATTTTGGACAACAATGGTAATCCAGTTTCAGGGACCTCCAAAGATTACTATATGGGATTGCGTAATATCGACATGTTGCTTAAAGGTTATGGCAGTGTGGGGGTTGAAAATGGCAGTCTTAATCTAAGTTTAAGTAATATGCTTGCCGTGATGGCAGCAGAAGTGGCAGCAGGTTACTTACCAGGAAGCACATATGCTTCATGTACTTCTGGTGCAAATATTGCAGCGGCATCTACAGCATGTGGTGCTAAGAGTGGCGTTGGTTCACAGAGTTTTGCAAGTACAGAAGATGTATTGTTTGGCTTAAAAATGCGTATCGGTGGAAATATGAATCTGTCGCTGATTCCAAGTAGTGCCATTGGCCCTACAGGAAACCGTTTAACTATTGTCGGTGACTTAGATTTGGCCACAACCAAGAACTCACTTCAGATTTCAGAACCTGTTGATGGTGCAGCCATTGGTCTGGATAATTTAACTGGCAGTTTGGGTTTTACGAATGCAATTATCATTGGTAAAAATGCAACAGGTACGGGGCAGGTTGGCTTTAATACAAGTTTACGTTTTAATCCAACTGAATCAACAACTGGGGTATTTAGGGCGAGAGATCTTAACTTTTACCCAGCTCCACCAACATCTGGAGCGACAGTTTTACCTGCACGTTTAGGTGAGATTGCGATTACCGGTGGCCGATTGAGTAGCGAGTTTAATATTATTCCACGCAACAATTGATTGGTTATTGGTCGGGATTGGCTTTTATTATCTAGGATTTATGCATAGACTGTGATGTGGTTTGCAGTATATAAAGTTTCCTAAGGATTAGGATAATGAACAAAAACAAAAAGTTAGTATGTTTGTCATTGTTGATATTGAGCCCAGTGGTCATGGCAATGCAACCACTGGATGATCAAGGTCTTTCTCAAACAACGGGTCAGGCAGGGATTGATGTTGGCATAAATGTAAGTAAAGTTCAGTTAAATCAATTGTCAATCATCGACCGTGATGGTTTGGGTTCAGCGATCAATGATACAAATAGAGCATCACTTGTATTGGCTGGTAAGGGAGCTAACCCGACAACTGACCAAAGTTTAACTGTGAGTTTCATGGGTGCAAACACTTCGCCTACAATGAATGTTGTGATGGATACAGATGGAAGTGCGATCAGTGGAGCGGCAGGTAAGCCTTTTGCAAATATCGGTCTGAGCTTTGGAAGCAATATTACAGGTATTCAGGTGTCGCCTTTTGCACTTTATCTCGCTGCATCGACGTCAACATCGTTACCTACTGCCTATCAGTCTATTTTTTCAGGGGTAACAGAGCGCGCAGGCGTCATTAAATTTTTAAGAATGGACAATGGCATCGACATTAATTTCGCAGCTGTAAAACCTTACATGGTGGTACAACTAGGAAATGCACCGCAGGGAAAAATGATTGCTTTTGGTGGTGCTATCAAGTCCATCTGTGGGACTGGGTGTGGTGTCGCACTTTTATCTGATGATGATGATTCGACCAGTGCAAATTTTAATTTTCAAATTTTAGCAGCAGATCAAAGCAATGGCTTTTCGCTTAATGGTTTCTATGCCGGTTTGGAAAAAACGAGTGTTGTAGTTGGCAATACGGGCGCGTCTAGTAAATTTGATTTAAATATCAATAATATGACATTGGGAACTGCGGGACAGTCCGCAACGGGAACATTTAATGGTCTTCAGAATGGTTCGATGGGGAACTTTGGTGCAATCGGAACATCAGTGACAGATTTAAAAGTAAAAATTAATGGCTTATAACGATGAGCTAAAACATGATTAAATAAAAAATCCGCATAAATTAATCTGCGGGTTTTTTATAGTGTGGTAAAACTATTTCGCCAATTTTGCCAATAAATCTGCTTTACTTAAATCGACTGATTCAGCATCTCTACGGCCTTTATATTCAAAAGTACCTGCATCCAAGCCTTTCTCACCAATCACGATGCGATGAGGAATGCCTGTAAGCTCTAAATCTGAGAATTTAACACCAGGACGCTCATTACGATCATCAAGCAATACATCATAACCAGCAGCTTGTAATTCGATATAAAGTGCTTCTGCTGCTTCAAGGGTGCGTGGTGATTTTTGTGCATTCATTGGGACAATAGCAATTTCAAATGGTGCAATCGCCGTTGGCCAAATAATCCCTTTTTCATCAAAGTTTTGCTCAATCGCTGAAGCAACCACACGTGTGACACCAATGCCATAGCAACCCATAGTAACCACTAACGGTTTTCCATCGTCACCGAGAACTTTACAGCCCAATGCTTCAGAGTATTTCTGGCCTAATTGGAAAATATGACCAACTTCAATTCCACGTTTAATTAAAATTGTACCTTGTCCATCTGGAGAAGGGTCACCTTCAACAACATTACGCAAGTCAAATACTTCAGTAAATTTCGCATCACGCTCCCAGTTTACACCAGTCGCATGTTGATCAACTTGGTTCGCACCCGCAACAAAGTCAGAAAGTACAGATGCTGCACGATCAGCAATCACAGTTAGACCTTTTTCAACGAGCCCTTGTGGGCCACAGAAACCAGCAGTTAAATCTAATGCTTTCAATTGCTCATCTGTAGCAAAAGCCAATGGTGCGGCAATAAGTGGGTGTTTTTCTGCTTTAATTTCATTCAGCTCGTGATCACCACGAAGGAACAAGGCAACTACAGGTATTTGACCTTTATCATCTGCTACACCCTGTACGAGAAGTGCTTTAACAGATTGAGCAGGATCGGTATTCAAAAATGTTGATACATCTGCAATGGTTTTTTGATTCGGCGTATCTACAATCGCAAATTGTTGTTTTGGTTCAGCACGTTCACCGACTAAGACTGCTTCAGCCATTTCAACATTGGCGGCAAAATCTGACGCTGTTGAGAAAGCGATATCATCTTCACCACTCGAAGCAAGTAGTACATGGAACTCATGTGAACCTGAACCCCCGATAGAACCTGTATCCGCTTGAACAGGACGGAAATTTAAACCCAAGCGTGTAAAGATTCGGCAGTATGTGTCATACATGACATCATAAGTTTCTTGTAGTGATGCTTGGTCTACGTGGAATGAATATGCATCTTTCATGATAAATTCACGAGAACGCATCACACCAAAACGTGGACGGATTTCATCACGGAATTTGGTCTGAATTTGATAGAAATTCATTGGAAGTTGTTTATAACTTTTTAGCTCGTTACGTGCTAAATCTGTAATAACTTCTTCATGTGTCGGGCCAAGGACAAAATCGTTGGTGTGACGATCTTTAAAGCGTAAAAGTTCAGGACCGTATTGCACATAACGACCCGATTCTTCCCAAAGTGAAGCAGGTTGTGTTACGGGCATGAGCGTTTCCAATGAACCTGCACGATTCATTTCTTCACGAACAATTGCTTCAACTTTATTGAGTACTCGTACACCCATCGGCAACCAAGTATATAAACCTGAAGCCAACTTACGAATCATCCCCGCACGTAACATTAACTGGTGTGAAATCACCTCAGCATCATTTGGGGTTTCTCTCAACGTTGCAAACAAAAAGCGACTCGCGCGCATGGAAACTGTCCTAAAATTTTTAGCTCTAAAGCCAAGATTATACGATAAAAAGTTACGATAAAAAAATGAGCTGAACATTTTTAATGCCAGTTTGCATTGAAATATCAACATGATCATCAGAAAGTAATTTGCAGCGTATGCTTTATGGGCTTAAACACCCACACATAAGACGAGTGGAATTTTAAATGACTATGGTTGTTGTTAAGTTTTTTTCAATAGTCAGCTTGAGTTGATGATTTTTAGAATGGATTATTCAAGCTTTTTGAGTCGATTAATAATATCGTCATACTGATTTTGTGTATTGCGATAATTGTTTTGCAAGTTCTCAATATAACCTTTTGTTTTATCGATATTTTCAGCATTGTATTTAATCCGATCCTTAAGCGTGGAAGGTACAGTGTTGCCTTTTCTATAATATTCCATTTCTTGTCTTTTTAATATGATTCGGTCACTTTGCAGTTGTTTAAGATTTTGATTTTGTAAGCTTATCTGTTGTTTTAGGTTGTTGAGTAGTTCATTTCGTTTGTTGGTTGCGACAGATGAATTACCATAGGCACGTTTTAGACGAGCATCTTGTTCTAATTTACGGACTTCTGATGCACGTGAGGTTGATTGTTGAAGATCTTTCTCAACATTGTAGGCATGATTCCGTTTGATGACTTGCATATTGCGGTCAAGCGCTTCATAGCCATTTTTAATATGTGCTGGAGTGACTGAAGTACTAATATTTGCCACGCCATTTTTGTCATAATATCTATACCAAGCTGCTCTAGGTTGTGGTGCATCTGCATAAGCCAAAACACTACAGATTGTAAGGCTGATTGAGAGGGTCAAACTGAATATTTTTTTTGTTTTTAACCCAGTATTTTGGTAATAGATTATTCTATCCATTCAAAGTCTGCCATCCCCAAAAAATAAAGTCAGTTATATGGTTTTCAAAACGATCTTTGATCATTTTATGTGGTTACAAAATTTTAATAAACAATTAAGTTCTAAAAAAATACAGAATATTTTTTTATGTGAGCCTTACGGTGTTTTTGTATTTGAAGTGAGATTTCTGACAAGAAATGTTCATTGATAAAGTGAGTTAATATATGTTAAAAAACTATGATTAATTGTAAAAATAAATCTGTACAGCACAATTCATTCCAAGCTTGCGGAAAGGGGCATTAAATGGACGATAAATTTCAAAATCTAAAAGTCATGGTGATCGATGATTCAAAAACCATTCGTCGTACTGCCGAAACATTATTACAAAGAGAAGGTTGTGACGTGGTCACCGCTGTAGATGGTTTTGAAGCTTTGTCTAAGATTGCAGAAGCAAATCCAGATATCGTTTTTGTTGACATTATGTTGTCAAGTAAAGATGGCTTATTTGATCAAGCAAAAGGTCGTGTTGTCGGATCTGATGAATATTTAACAAAACCATTTAGTAAAGACGAATTATTAAATGCTATTCGCAACCATGTGAGTGCTTAACGGTTAATTTGGGGGAAAGAATGACAAAAATTCTAATAGTTGATGATTCACCAACTGAAATGTTTAGATTTAAAGAAATTTTGGCTAAACATGGCTTTGAAGTGATTGAAGCAACCAATGGCGCAGATGGGATTACGATTGCGCAAGCAGAGTTACCAGATCTCGTGTTAATGGATGTTGTTATGCCAGGTGTCAATGGATTCCAAGCAACTCGTCAAATTGCACGTGGTGCAAGCACAAAGCATATTCCAATCGTGATTGTGAGTACCAAAGATCAAGAAACTGACCGAGTTTGGGGTAAACGTCAGGGTGCTTGTGATTATCTCACTAAACCGATTGATGAGAATCAGTTGATCAGTACGATTAAGCAACATCTGCAAGCAGGGTAATGTATGGCAGCAAATGGATTTATCGAATTACTTCGATTGTCTAAGCGAGGAAATAAAAATTACGCTGACAATGAAAGTGAAGTAAACCGATGGTCAGGCATTGCATTTGAAATGATGGGGCAATATTTCGTTGCTCCATTGGGGGAGGTTTCGGAAGTTATTTATCCGCCGAAATACACACCAGTTCCCAATGTACAGGGCTGGGTGAAAGGTTTAGCGAATATTCGCGGACGGTTATTGTCGGTTTCCGATTTGGCTTTTTATTTAACGGGGCAAAGAAGCCAATTTCTACCTACTCAAAAAGTCTTATGTATTAGTCATAATGACCATTATGTTGGTCTGGTCGTAGATCAGGTTTTGGGGATTCAACATTTTAATAAAAAAAGCTTTTTTTCTAAAAATAATCAACTGGAAGAAAAGCTTCAAAGCTATTGTCAAGGGTATTTCCAACAGCACAACCAAGCTTGGAATATATTCTTGTTTAGTCGTTTGTTGAATGATCCCCAATACATGAATGCATCAGAAAAATTTATAAACTAGCTTTGACGCCTAATTAGAGTTAAGCGAATCGGGAGAAGCTGAATGGGCTTTAAACTAAAAAAGAAAAATACAGGGGATACTGCTCAAAAAAGTAGTCCAGGCGTATTAACAAAAACCAAATCGAAAATTGATGAATTTGCAAAGCTGTTTGGGGAAAGTGACAAATCAAAACCATTTATTCAAATGGCGATTGTCAGCATCATCGTTGCGATTATCGTACTTTTGGTTTTATTCTATACAGTTCCTCGAAATAACGACTTAACTCGTAGTTTGGGTGAATTAAAACTTTTATCTCAAACACTATCACGTCAAGCAACAGAAGCAACTGCTTCGGGTTCAAAAAAATCCATTGATGCCTTGGTGGCATCACAAAAGAAATTTAAAGAAAACTTGGATATTGTTAAAGATATTCATGCATCTTCAAAAGCTGTTGAAGGGGTGGAGAAAACGTGGAATCAAGTGTCTACGGACATCGACACGATCACAACCCATCAAAAGATCATTAATCAGTTATATGATACAAATTTAGCCCTTGCGGATGCAATTCCAGGTGTTCAGGCCGAATATAATTCAATGGTTGACCAAATGGCGCGTGATAATATGTCGAGTACTCAGGTTGTTATCACGAAAAACCAAGTATTCCTCGCAGAACGTATTTTGCGTTCAATTGGTTCAGTATTGGGTGGTTCAGATAATACCTTAGCTTCAGCAGCCGACTTTAATGCCGATACCGAAACTTTTGGAACATACTTAAATGCACAGTTAAATGGTGATGCTGAGTTAGGTGTAATCCGTATTGATAAGCCAGAATTGCGTGAATCTCTAGAAAGTATCAAATCTGATTACAACGAGATCATACGATCAGCATCTACTTCGGTATTAAAGAACTCTGAACAGATTTTTAAAGTTCGCCAAGCTTCATCAAATATTTTTGCAGAGTCTGATAATTTATTAAAAGGATTAGATCGACTTTCAGTAAATACGGGTGTGGGAACAATTTTACCCGCATTAGTCTTATTGCTTGCTTTAGGCGCATTCTTATTTGCTGTATTTAAGTTGATTGCTTTACGTAGTGAGTCGGATAAAGTTCGTGTAATGCGTTTACAAGATGAATATGACCGTAACCAAAATGCGATTTTACGTTTACTGGATGAAATTGCCGATTTAGCAGATGGTGACTTGAGTTCGTATGCAACGGTATCTGAGGATTTTACCGGTGCAATTGCTGACTCGATTAACTTTGCGATTGACCAATTACGTGATTTGGTATCACGAATCAATGATACTTCTCAAGAAGTTGCACAATATACCCAAAATACACAGCAAATTACCAACCAGTTGGCTGAAGCATCGGAACATCAGGCGCAAGAGATTGCTGGTGCATCTACGGCGATTAATGAAATTGCACAATCTATTGACCATGTATCTGCAAATGCCGCCGAATCGGCAGAAGTAGCACAGCGTTCTGTACAAATTGCATCGAATGGTGCTGATGTTGTAAACCGTTCAATTGAAGGTATGGATACAATTCGTGAGCAGATTCAAGAAACTTCAAAACGTATTAAACGTTTGGGTGAATCTTCTCAAGAGATTGGTAACATCGTCTCTTTAATTAACGATATTGCTGACCAAACTAACATCTTGGCATTAAATGCTGCAATTCAGGCATCTATGGCTGGTGAAGCAGGTCGTGGTTTCGCCGTGGTTGCGGATGAGGTTCAACGTCTTGCAGAACGTTCTGCATCAGCAACTAAACAGATTGAAACACTGGTGAAAACCATTCAGACCGATACCAACGAAGCAGTTATTTCGATGGAACAAACCACTTCTGAGGTTGTACGTGGTGCAAACCTTGCAAAAGATGCGGGAGTTGCCTTGGGTGAAATTCAAACGGTATCGAGCAACTTGGCAGGGTTGATTGAAAGTATTTCTGAATCAGCGAAATTGCAGTCTGCATCAGCAGGTCATATTGCGAATACGATGAATGTTGTACAAGAAATTACTTCACAAACCACAGGTGCAACGTTTGATACAGCACGTTCGGTATCTGAGTTGGCAAGTATGGCGGATTCATTACGTCAATCAGTTTCTGACTTTAAACTACCAGACTAAAACGATTGATACTTGATATGCGCAATTTCTACATTGTGTGGCGATTGCGCAAAGTGAAAAGCCTTCTAAAGCCATTCAGCTGGATTGTATTTTGAAAGGTTTTAGTCCCAAAGTCGGGAACTAACATAGAAGCCTGAGCTATGAAAGAAATATTAAAACATTTAGTGGAACATGTCACTTTACCTGACGATGCTTATCTTGATCAGGACGATGAGATTTTAGAAATTTTTGTAGAAGAACTCGAAGAAATTTTTGAACTGTTACAAGCTTCTCTTGATCAATGGCAAAATGATGAGTCTAGAGACAAGGAATTGGCGAATGTACGTCGCTATTTCCATACGCTTAAAGGCTCTGGACGTATGGTGGGGGCTAAACGTTCAGGTGAGTTGGCTTGGACTGTGGAAGATACCTTAAACCGTATTATCGCAAAAAATTTGGAATTAAGCCCTGAGATTCAGCAATACGTAAGCGCTGTTTTTAATGTTTATAAATTTAAACTGTACTCAGAGTTTGCAAATAAACAACCGCATCATCTAGATTTAGCACCATTGGTGTATTTGGGGCAACAATTACAGCAAAAGCAGAGTTTAGAGCCAGCTTTAGCTGATTTATTGTTACTTGCAGATACACTCAATCATGAGAATGTGATTATTGGTTTAGAAATTGCTGATAGTGAGCCTGTTGTAGAGCATGTAGAAACAGTAGCAGCAATGGCAAACCATGAAAATGCCGAAGAGCATGTAGTGGCAGACCCGATTCAAATTGATGAATCTGCTGTGGAAATAATGCCGACTTCGGACGAAAGTTTAATCTCTGAAACACTGACGATTTTTGTTGAAGAGTCGGAAGAGCATCTGGCAACAATTAAAGAGTTTTTACATCTAGAACAGCATACACCTGAGCAATATAATCGCTTGATTCGGGCATTACATACTTTGCGCGGAAGCTCTTCTATGGCGCATATTCAGGATGTATTTGAAGCAAGTGGTAAAGTTGAGCATTTATTTAAAGTCTTGGTGCAAGAGGATACTGAGTCTTCAAAAAATGAAAATGCACTGTTGACTTATTATGCTGAATTTGTAAGTGATTATTTGCACGTTTTGAAGCAGAAAGGTGATCAAGAGGCTGAGCTACAACAAATTTATCAAAAATTTAATGATGCTTGGGAACGTTATGATTTCCAACATCAATATCAGCAAGATCATCAATCACAAGCTGGTCTAGTCACACAGTTGGTTGACTTAGAAATTGACTTACTGTTGGATGCTGAATTTGAGTTTGATAAACGTGCCCAAGTTGAATATCCAGAATACTTCCAACAATTGATTCAACAAGCTCAGACATTGATTAATCATACTGATAATCGAGCTGCGCAAGGTATTCATGCCTTTAGTCTAGCCTTAAAAGATGGCTACTCGCAGGTTATTGCAAAATCAGGTTTATTGAATACAGATTATGTTTTTGAATTATTTTCTAAAGCACACCAAGAGTTTATTCATTTATTTGATACCTTGGCATCTGGCCAGCGCGTCAGCTTAAATGATTCAGCTCAAGCAATTTTGGATGAGTTGCATGATTATGTACATCAAGAAATTGAAGATCATGATCTTTCCATCGCAACAGAATCAAGTGCAGTCAGTGCGGAGAAATTGCCTGTTACAACAGCGACTGTTGAATCTTTAAATAATTATGTTTTAACTCAGATTAATCTTGATAAACAAAATATTGATTCAGAACAAAGTCAGCGTGAATTTGATGCTGATGTTCTTGATATTTTTATTGAAGAAGCTGAAGAGTTATTGGTAGGTATGGATCATGACCTAAATACATGGTCAAGCCATCCAGAAGAGACGACCGCACTCAATAATTTGATGCGTTATTTGCACACTTTGAAAGGTGGCGCAAATATGGTTCAAGCAACGCATATTGGTTTAATTGCGCATGAGCTTGAAACGATTTATGAAAGAATCATTAAAGGTCAGCTCAAAGCTGGGCCACAGATTATTCAATCTATTCGTTTAATTCAAGATGATGTCGCAGACCGTATTCAGTTGATTCGTGAACAATCCATTGATTATCCAACGCTGCATATTCTTGATGTTTTACATCATATTGACCAGCAGCATCCAACTGAAGGCTCATCTATTAAATCATTGAGTGAGCAGCAATTCTCACATGATTCAGTCCAATCACAAGACATTGATTGGGTGGAAGATGATATTGTTTTAGCGATTGAATCAACCACAATAGACAATAATATCGAAGTTGCTGTTGAAGAGCCTATATTGGCTGCTGCATTAGCAACTGATTTAGATCATGAAAGTCTTTTAGATCCTGCGGAAATTGTTGCTCAAGAAACCTTTATTGAAGAGGCGCGAGAGTTAATTGATGATGGTTTGAAAATACTCAGTCAATGGTTTGAACAACGAAGTAACCGTAGTTTTTTACTGCAACTTCAACGTATTGCACACAGCTTGAAAGGTGGTGCAAAAATGGTGAAGTTGGAAGAAGTTGCAGATATTGCTTATGAGCTAGAAAACGCTTTTGAACAGTTTGGTCAACATAACTTTAACTCCAATGTTTATGATGGCTTATTGGAAAGTGCATTCCACTGGTTAGATACTGCGATTTTCGAACACAAGCACGATAACTTTGAAAGTTTAAAGTTAAATCTAAATCGTATTCACTATGTAGATGTTTCTGCTCAGCTTCCTGAAAAATTATCTCGTACCAATTTGATTTTTGAGCAGGCCAATAATGAGTTTGTTCAAGGAGATGGTACGGAACCGCCTTCGATGCTGGGTGAATGGGATCTTTCTGAAAAAACTGAAGCCAATAATGAGATGATTCGTATCTCTGCGGATTTGGTTGAAAAAATGATCGATCTTTCAGGCGAAAATGCGATTAACCGTTCACGTATCGAAATGGATTTGGGACAACTAGGCAACACCTTGAGTGATATGGAGTTGGCAATTCAGCGTTTGGCCGATCAGCTCCGTCGAATGGAAGGTGAGTTGGAAAGCCAGATTATTGCAAAGCATGGTGACTTAAGTTCACGCTATGCGGATTTTGACCCATTGGAAATGGATCAATATTCATCTTTGAACCAATTGTCAAAATCTCTTGCTGAATCTGCATCTGACTTGGTGGACTTTAAGACCACTTTGGCTGAGAAAATTCGTGATACGGAAGGTTTGTTACTGCAACAATCACGTATCCAAGCTGAAATTCAAGAAAGTTTGATGCGTACTCGACTGGTTCCTTTTTCTCGATTATTACCACGTTTACAGCGCTTAGTGCGTCAAACTGCTTCAACAGTCAATAAACCTACTGAGTTGTTGGTTAATAATACTGAAGGCGAATTAGATCGTAATATTCTTGAAAAGTTGGTTTCACCACTAGAGCACATGTTGCGTAATGCAATTGACCACGGCATCGAAGATACTGAGCAACGACAAAATTCGGGTAAACCGCTGACAGGTCGTATTGATTTAAATATCAGCCGTCAAGTCACAGATGTATTGGTATCCTTTAAAGATGATGGTAAGGGAATTGATCTTACGATTATCCGCGATAAAGCAATTGAAAAGGGCTTGATTAAAGCAGATCAGCAACTGGAGCCTGAAGAAGTTTTACAGTTCATATTCCATCCGGGGTTCAGTACAGCACAGCAAGTGACACAAATTTCTGGTCGTGGTGTTGGATTGGATGTTGTTCAGAGTGAAATCAAATCCCTTGGCGGACAAGTTACAGTCAGCTCAATTTTAGGTGAAGGATCAACTTTTACCATTCGAGTCCCAACAACGGTTGCGGTCAGTGATGCCTTGATGGTGAAAGTTGGTGATCAACAGTTTGCTGTACCACTATCGCAAATTGATCGTATTGTACGAATTTCTCCAGCTGCATTGGAGGAGTATTTCGAAACTCAAAATGACTATTTCGAGATTGATTACCAAAGTTATAAGTTACGCTATCTGGGTGAATTTACCTCCAATCAAGTGACACCGCGTTTACATGGCTTTGCTCATTCTTTACCAGTGTTGTTAATCAAAGGAAGTTTGGGGCAATCGATTGCGATTTTGGTGGATCAGTTAATTGGCTCACGTTCACAAATTGTGGTTAAACCAATTGGTAAGCAGTTTGCATCAATCAATGCGATTGCGGGGCAACCATTCTGGGTGATGGTCAAGTCTGTTTGATTCTTGATGGACAAAATATTGCACGACAAGTTCAAGGTTCGACCCGTGGTGGTGCTGAATATCTTCAACAAGATAAACAGCGTCATCGTGATCAACGCCGTTTAATCATGATTGTGGATGACTCGGTAACAGTGCGTAAGGTCACGTCCCGTTTATTAGAGCGCCAAGGTTTTGATGTGATTACCGCAAAAGATCGTGTTGATGCGATTGAGCAACTTGAAAATGTCAAACCAGATTTGATGTTGCTTGATATTGAAATGCCACGAATGGATGGATTTGAGGTTACCAATTTGGTTCGTCATCATGAAATTCATCGTGACTTACCAATTATTATGATTACCTCACGAACAGGTGAGAAACATCGTGAACGTGCATTTAGCTTGGGTGTGACAAACTATATGGGTAAACCATTCCAAGAGGCTGATTTATTAGTCAATATTGATGCTTTGTTGACGGTTAAGTAGGAGCAATCATGGCGGGAAATATCGAAAAATCAGCACTTGATAAAATCAGTACTCAGGAATTGCAACATCTGATTACGGTATCTACAGGATTTATTGATGCCTATGTTATTGATTGCTATGGTAAAGACCCAATGTTGTTACCACAGAATGTGGTGCTGTCTGCGCAGAATAGTCCAATCCATGTTCCTGTAGTGGAATGGCATGAAAAGAAATTGCCGACATTTAGTGTCAGTGATCCTCGAAAGACTTTAGGGGTAGCGCTGATCATTGAAGGTGAAGAAGCTGATGAGCGTTTTGCTTTAATGTGCAATGAAATGCCAAATTCAATTCGTTTACGTATTTCTGAAGTGGTTGATGTTGATGATGCAGTCGAAGACAAAACCATTTTTCAATATGTCAAAATTGGCAATGTTCGTTATCATGTTCCAGACTTAGATCAGATTCAATCAGATATTGGGCTAAAAAAAGCTTAGCGCTTTTTGATATACGGGTTAAACAATAAAGGACGCATGGGCGTCCTTTATTGTTTCGATAAAAATTTCTTTATTAAGGCGACTCAAAAGAATAACTTGTGCATTCATTGTAGAGTTTTTTCAATGATTTCACCTAGAGAGATGAATCAGAGATTTTATGGTTTTAAGCTCTTATACGGTTGTTGAGAGCTTAAATGGGTTTTGAATTGTGATCAAAAAGATTTGAATGGACTAGGCCAGTAATTCAACTAAGATCTGCTCATAGATCTCAGCCAAAGGCTCTAATTCGGCGATATTCACATGTTCATTAATTTGATGGATGGTTGCATTCAGCACGCCCAACTCAAGCACCTGTGCACCTGTTGGAGCAATAAATCGCCCATCAGAAGTACCACCGCTGGTTGAAAGCTCAGTATCAGTGCCTGTTACGTTTTTAATTGCAATTCGTGCAGCATTGACCAGTTCACCAACAGGTGTCAAAAATGGTAAACCTGAGAGAGTCCATTCAATATCATAGCTGACTTGATGGCGATCAAGAATCTCAAGTACTCGCGCTTTAAGTTGATCAGCAGTCACTTCAGTTGAGTAACGGAAGTTAAAGGTTACCGTCATTGTGCCTGGAACAACATTGGTTGCGCCTGTGCCTGCTTGAATATTAGAGACTTGGAAGGAGGTTGCAGGGAAGTATTCGTTGCCGTTGTCCCATACTGTATCACAAAGCTCAGCTAAGGCTTTAGATGCGGTATGAATCGGGTTAATTGCCAAGTGAGGATAAGCAACATGACCTTGTTTACCTTTCACTGTCAAAACAGCATTCAATGAACCACGACGTCCATTTTTAACAATATCACCAAGTGTAGAGGTGCTTGATGGTTCACCAACCAAACACCATGTCATTTTCTCTTGGCGAGCTTCTAATGTTTCGACTACTTTAACCGTTCCATTGATTGATGGGCCTTCTTCATCAGAGGTAATTAAAAATGCAATAGAACCTTTATGATTCGGATGATTCTTAACAAAACGTTCAGATGCAACAACCATTGCTGCCAATGCTGTTTTCATGTCAGCACTACCGCGACCATAGAGCTTACCGTCACGAATTTCAGGTAAAAATGGGTCTGATTCCCAAGCATCTAAATGACCTGTTGGAACAACATCGGTATGACCTGCAAAACAGAACACTGGTGAGCTTGTTCCCCGTCTTGCCCAGAGATTATCAACATCTTCAAAACGCATATTTTCGATATTAAAACCAATCGCAGACAGGCGATCTGCCATGATATTTTGGCAATTGTGATCTATAGGTGTGACTGATGGCTGACGGAGAAGTTGTAAACTCAGTTCTAAGGTATCCGAACGATTCATGGACATTGATCAAATAAGAAAATTGAACAATATAATAGAGGAAGATAAAACTGAATGAAAACCCAAAAGTAGATAAAGTCTAAAAGCTTTTAATGATGCATAAAAAAGCCGGATCTGAAACAGATCAGGGGGACTGTTCTGAATTTTGTGTAAGTACTTAATTTTCATTTATCCTGAAGAGGATAATTACAAAAGGTACTTCACATGGATGAAGCAACAATCAAAAGTATGGCTGCTGAATTGGCTAAAGGTCTCA
>WNDP01000084.1 GCA_009912575.1 Acinetobacter bereziniae | reverse complement strand
ACGCTGTAATAATATGAAGGAATTAGACCAACTGATTGCAGAATCAATAGAAATTTATAATTGTTATAGACCACATTTGAGTCTAGGTATGATGACACCTAATCAAATGTTTGAAAAAGTAAGAACCGAGCTAATTGCTTAACTCGGCTCTAAATAAAATACTGTCAATCTATTTTAGGACGAGACAAAAATTAATCATCTTTTGTTGAAGTATAGGCATAAACATAATTATAACCATAATTACCGCCAGCCGTTGCTTGAACATCATTGAGAATAATCCCGTTCACTTTGCTTCCAGCCTGTTCAAAGCGATTCACAGTCAGCTCCAACTCTTTCATCTGGGTTTTTGCATAGCGCACAACCACTAAGTTCACACCGGCATATTGAGAAATGATGATACCATCAGTGACAGCCAAAATTGGTGGCGTATCAATAATAATATGATCATATTGCTGAGATAATTGAGACAGCAATTCACTAAAACGTGGTGAACTCAGCATTTCAGCTGCATTGCCTTGATTTTTACCACGAGGCAGAAAATCTAGATGACTTACAGCGCTTGAATGGACAATACATTGCTCTAGCGTACTTTGGTTGGTTAGATATTCAGTTAAACCTGGCGCGGTATCGTGGTCAAAGTATTTATGCAAATAGCCACGACGTATATCAGCATCAATCAAAAGCACTTTTTTATTGCCCTGTGCAAAAATTGCGGCAAGGTTGGTCGAAATAAAGGATTTACCAATTTCTGGTGCAGGTCCTGAAATCGCAATGATATTATTTTTTGCATTGTTCAAGGCAAAATGAATTGTGGTACGGATACTACGTAAACTTTCAATCGCAATATCTTCACCATTTTTAACCGCAAGAATAGGAATCGGGTTTTTCTTTTTCAGCAATTGTACACGGCTTTCTTGAATTGGAGAGCGAGGAACAGTTGCGTAGACGGGTAAATCAAGTTCATTTTCAATACGGCTAGAATCCTTGATACCAGATGAAAGCATATTACGAAGTAGAGCAATCAGAACACCAATAAATCCACCCACAAAAATGGAAAGAATTAAAATAATCAGCTTTCTTGGTTTAATTGGTTTTACCGGTTCAACAGCAGTATCAATGATGCGAACATTACCAATTTCACCGGCTTTTACAATTTTCAATTGCTGGTAGCTATTTAATAATGAGGTGTAGAGTTCAGTATTGACTTTAACATCACGATACAGTTGTAAGTACAGACGTTGCGTTTCAGGCAAACGTTTAATTGCTTGATTCAACTCAGTCGATTTTTTCTGAATTGCCGCAAGTTGTGCATTGACCTCTGTCATCAGCGGATGATCAGGGGTGTATTTGGCTGAGTATTCCGCTTGCTTTTGCTTTAACTCAATCCGCATTTTTTCGAGTTCAACATTCTGTTTCAACATCAACTCTAATTCTTGAGTGACATCCACAGTGTTGTATTGTTCACGGAATTTATTAAATTTAATTTCGGATGCTTCAAGCTGTTGCTTTAATTCAGGCAATTGCTGATCAAGGAAACTTAAGGTTTGTTTAGACTCCAAGCTTTTTCGCTCAATGTTTTGTTGATGATAAACATTAAGAATATAATTTAAAACTTGAGTAATATGTTGCTGATCTCCACCATTGTAACTTAGTCCAATCACACCTGTCATTTTGCCTTTTTCTGCGGCAGAATAGCTTTTTTGCATCAGTTTCACAGCTGAAGGTAGTGCTAACTTAGTAATGGTAAAATCTTGTTGAAATGGAGTGGAGCTATTGATTTGAACAGACCACAGACCTTTATTGTCTTGAGCTTGATTAAGTTGGTTAAGATTACCTTTCAATACAACCTGATCTTGATAGCTTAAACTAAATTGATTTTTATCGATAAATTTTAAAGTGAGTTGTTTATCATAATAATATTGCGGAATATTAAATTTTAAAATAGAAAAACTAGATTGACTTTTTTGAAAATCAACAGCTTTAGCACTATAGTTAAGTTTTGTTTTATCTTTAGAGATTAGTCTGTGTAAGAAAGTATCAGCATTATCTTGGATTTGAATATCTAGATTTAAATCTTTGATGACTTTTCCAAGTACGAGGCGTGAATTTAAGATCTCAATTTCAGCATCAGCAGGAGATTTTTGACCTAGACCACCTGCTATATCCTTAAGTTCACCCATTAAGGCAGCTGATGCGGCACTTTTACCATCCTCCACTTGCACCATTGCATCTGTGGAGTAGACCGGGGAAGTGACACGTAAATATAATAGGGCACAGATCAAACTTAAAATGACACAAAGCGCAATCACTTTCCATTGGGCGATTAAAGAGAAAAACAACTCTTTTAAGTCAATCGTATCATCATTAGTTTTTGAATTTTGGTTCATAGGTAAACAACTAATTAAAATTTATAGATGTGATTGCCAGTCTTTGGCATAGGCTTGGATATTTTTACATGTTTCATCAAAAAAAGCTTGATCATGTTGGTAAGGATCAGGCACATTTTGGCCTTGCCAATGACCTAGTCGAAACACTTTACCTTTGGCAAACGGCCATTTTTGCTCAATATGCTGAGACTGATTTTTACTCATCACCAAGATTAGGTCTGCCTTTTTGATTAGTTCTGCATTAATTTGTCGTGCAATATGACTACGCATATCAATACTTAAAGCATCCATACAGGCAATCGCTTTATCATCTGCACTATGTCCAACCATTGCGGAGAGACCTGCCGATTCAATGTTTAAATTGGGATGACTTTGTTTTAAAAAAAACTCTGCCATTGGGCTACGGCAAATATTGCCTACACAGACCACCAGTATATTTTGGATTTGCATCTTATTTACCCAGTTGGTCAAAGCTATATAAAGCACTTGAGAATGGAATAATTTGATTCATGATACGTTGCCAACGGGTTAAACCTGTAGCATCAATATAAACGATATCATTTTTTTGCATGGCAAATTGATTGGCTAAAGCTAAATTACCTAGACTACTTAAGTTTAGATGATAAATTGTCGATTGCTTGGTATCCAAATTAGTACGCATGACATAAATTCGTGCAGCACTTGCCGAATATGGACTAATGCCTTCACTTTCACCAAGTACATCACTTAAGGTCATGCCTTGATCACGTAATGTGAGCGCTTGGCTTCGGCTGGACTCACCCATCACGTAAAGTTTTTGATCTTGTTTAGTGTGAACAAAAATGGTGTCATTCGGTTGAATCAACAACTGATGTAGAGACAGTCCCTGTTTCTCTAACTGAATGGTATTTAAGTTATAGGTTTGACCATTTCGAATCAGTTGAATATTGGTCGTATCACCTGTTTTTGTGTCTATACCACCAGCTTGACCTAATGCAGTATAGATACTGATCGGTTGGTCATTTAAAGTATATTGTCCACTACGCATGACTTGACCGTTAACAAAATAACGACGCCCTTCATAAGACAATACACGAACAACAACATCAGGATGTTTTAAATACTTTGCGAATTGGTTATGTAAAAAACGATTGGTTTCCGCTAAGGTTTTACCTGCAATACGCACTGAGCCAACCAAAGGTAATTGAACATTACCATTTGAATCAATCGGGTAGCCTACAGCCTTGATGTTGGTTGCATCTTGAATAGGAGGCGTAATTTCAGGATATGCCCAAAGCTGAATGGAGAGCACATCACCTGAACTTAAACGATAAGTACTTTGTTGATGATGAAATAATGAAGCAAGGTTGCTAGATTGGGTTTGATTGGTAATATTTAGGCTTGGAATGGTAGTTTGGGTTAATTGAACAACCGAGAGTTCTGCACCTTGATCCGTTTTATATTGACCTTGCTCAGGTAAATCATAGGTTTGAAGCCCTGAAGTGATCGTACAACCAGAAAATGAAATTGAAATGGCTAAAATTGTCAACAGTGATGTGTACGGATACTTCACATTCAAAACCCTTATTTTATATTGCGTTGTTACTTAGAATTTAATCTTCGAAGATGGATTGTAAGCTAAAAAACATAGGTTGGGTATCTTCTTGTATAGGTGTAATTGTATAAAAACCGAAAAAGAAGTGTATTGAGTTGTATCTCTGCAATGATTTTTTAATGTAGAAAGAATAAAGTGTGCCAAATTAATCCTTAAGTAGGGTATAACGTACATATTGCTTTGGGTAGAAGCTTTTCATATATGATTTTTACTTGAATTTATATATAATCTTTACGCTTGTAAATGAGAGTAAAAACACACTTTGTGATCATAGTTAGATTACATAGGTAATCGATATTGAAGTATTTTAACGATATATTTATTAAAAATGATTTGTAGGGTTTGGTATGAGAGTTTTGGTAACTGGTGGTGCGGGTTTTATTGGATCAGCAGTAGTGCGATATATTATAAAAAACACCCAAAGTGAAGTACTTAATATAGATAAATTAACCTATGCGGGTAATCTTGAGTCATTAAATCAAATTGATGCAGATCCTCGCTACCATTTTCGACAAGTTGATATTTGTGACACAGAAAAATTAACGCAAGCTTTTGATGAGTTTAAACCTGATTTGATTATGCATTTGGCGGCAGAATCACATGTTGATCGCTCAATCGATGGTCCAGCTGAATTTATTAGTACGAATATCGTAGGAACCTATACACTTTTAGAGGTTGCTCGTAAATATTGGCTAACGTTGTCTGAAGAACAGAAGCAGACTTTTAGATTTCATCATATCTCAACGGATGAGGTATATGGAGACTTGGAAAATACGAGTGATCTTTTTACAGAGACAACCTCATATGCACCAAGCTCACCATACTCTGCAAGTAAGGCCAGTTCAGATCATTTAGTTCGGGCATGGCAAAGAACCTATGGTTTACCCACAATCGTTACCAATTGCTCCAATAATTATGGTCCTTTTCATTTTCCTGAAAAATTAATTCCTTTAGTGATTTTAAATGCTTTAGATGGCAAAGCTTTACCAATCTATGGCAAGGGTGACCAAATTCGTGATTGGTTATTTGTTGAAGATCATGCACGTGCACTTTATAAGGTTGTTACAGAGGGTACAGTGGGTGAGACTTATAATATTGGTGGGCATAATGAAAAACAAAATATTGAAGTGGTCAAAACCATTTGCAAAATTTTGGATGAGTTAAAACCACAAGCCAATAATCAACCATACGAAACATTGATTACCTTTGTAAAAGATCGTCCTGGACATGACTTACGTTATGCAATTGATGCAAGTAAAATCAAAAATGATTTGGGCTGGGTGCCTGAGGAAAGTTTTGAAACAGGCATTCGTAAAACAGTTGAATGGTATTTGAATAATTTAGAATGGTGCCGTCGTGTACAAGATGGTAGCTATCAACGTGAACGATTAGGTGTAAGCGCATAATGACAACAAAAGGTATTATTTTAGCGGGTGGCTCAGGTACTCGTTTATATCCGATTACCAAGGGCGTATCTAAGCAATTACTCCCCATTTATGATAAGCCAATGGTGTATTATCCTTTGTCTGTACTCATGCTTGCAGGTATTCGAGAAGTATTGATCATCAGTACGCCTGAAGATATTGATGGTTTTAAGCGTTTATTAGGTGATGGTTCGCAGTTTGGTATAGAGCTGAGTTATGCTGTACAACCCAGTCCCGATGGTCTAGCACAAGCTTTTATTATTGGCGAAGATTTTATTGGTAACAGTAATGTTTGTTTAGTGCTTGGTGATAATATTTTTTATGGTCAAGGTTTTACACCAATGCTACGTCAAGCAGTAGTACGCCAAAAGGGTGCAACAGTTTTTGGTTATCAGGTCAAAGATCCTGAACGTTTTGGTGTGGTTGAGTTTGATGATCAAAAACGCGCTGTTTCTTTAGAAGAAAAGCCAAAACATCCTAAATCAAATTTTGCTGTGACAGGTTTGTACTTTTACGACAATGATGTTATTCAAATTGCTAAAAAAGTGAAGCCTTCTGACCGTGGTGAGTTGGAAATTACTACGGTTAACCAAATATATCTAGAGCGAGGCGACTTAAACGTAGAACTATTAGGTCGAGGTTTTGCTTGGTTGGATACTGGAACACATGCAAGCTTACTTGAAGCAGCACAACTTGTTGAAACTATTGAAAAACGACAGGGATACAAGGTTGCTTGTCTTGAAGAAATTGCTTTACATAATGGTTGGCTAAGTAAAGAACAAGTTTTAGAAATTGGTCAAAGTATGAGTAAAAATGACTATGGTCAATATTTAATTTCTTTGGTGGAAGAAGACTGATGAACGAAACAATTTATGTTACTCAACCAGTTTTGCCAGAATTAGATGATTTTATTCCTTATTTGGAGCAAATTTGGAAAAATAAAGTTTTAACTAATTGTGGTCCTTTGCATCAACAGCTTGAACAAGAGTTATGTGATTATTTGGGTGTAGATTACATTTCATTATTTAATAATGGAACTATAGCCCTTGTTACAGCTCTGCAAGCATTAAATTTAACTGAGGGTGAAGTAATTACTACACCTTACACTTTTGTCGCAACGGCACATTCTATTGTCTGGAATAAATTAACTCCAGTTTTTGTAGACATTGATCCTATTACTTCAAACATTGATCCTAAAAGGGTTGAGCAGGCAATTACAGAGAAAACCGTCGCTATTATGCCTGTTCATTGTTATGGTGTTGCATGTGATGTTGAGGGTTTGCAGAAAATTGCTGATGAACATAAATTAAAGTTGATCTATGATGCGGCGCATGCGTTTGGTGTGAAATTTCAGGGACGAAGCTTATTAAACTATGGTGATGTCAGTGTGATTAGTTTTCATGCTACAAAAGTATTTAATACTTTTGAAGGTGGGGCGATTGTTTGTCATACCGCAGAAATGAAGCAACGAATAGACCGCTTAAGAAATTTTGGAATTGTGAATGAAACCACAATTGATGATATTTCTTTAAATGGTAAATTAAGTGAAGTTCATGCTGCTTTAGGATTATTTCAGTTAAAAACGATAGACCAGACGTTGCTTGCGAGAAAAAAAATAGATGCTCATTATCGTGAACAGCTAGAAGAGGTAAATGGAATCTTATGTATCCATCGATCTATAACTGAAACAGATAGTTATTCATATTTTCCTATTGTGATTTCTCAACCATATCCATTAACTCGTGATCAATTATTTGAGAAATTGAAAGAACATAATATATTTGCGCGTAAGTATTTCTATCCGATTATGACTGATTTGGAAATATATAAGAAATTTCAATCTAATACTCCGAATGCTCGATTATTGTCTGAACAAGTGCTTTGTTTGCCGATGTACCCAGCATTAACGACTGATCAAATTCAATCGATCGTAAATGTTATTAAAAATGTAGCGTGATAGGTATACATAATGAAATTAGCAATTATGCAACCATATTTTATGCCTTATATTGGGTATTTTCAGTTAATTAATACTGTTGATAAATTTATTTTTTATGATGATGTTACATTTATTAAACAAGGTTGGATTAATAGAAATCAAATATTGATTAATAACCAAGCGAGTCTATTTAGTATACCTTTGTCGAATGCAAGTTCACATGTGTTGATTAAAGATGTTTTAATTACTGAGAAATCTTATGAAAAGTGGAAAAAATCTTTTCTTAATTCAATATTTTTTAGTTATAAAAAAGCCAAAAATTATGAAGTTATTTCTACTTTGCTTCATAGTGTCTTAGACCAGAAACCTAAAACGATTTCAGAGTTGGCGATTAGAAGTATTATTGAGGTTTCACGATATTTGGGGATCAAAACAGAGTTTGAAGTCAGTAGTGAAACATATCAAAATACTCATTTGTCGGGTCAGAATCGTGTGCTTGATATATGTGAAAGTGAAAATGCAATAACATATATTAATCCAATAGGCGGTGTTGAATTATATTCAAAAATTTTTTTTTTACAGCAAGGTATTGATTTATTTTTTATTCAATCTAATAAGTCAATATACAAACAATTTTCAGGTGATTTTGTTCCATTTTTATCAATAATTGATGTGATGATGTTTAATGATGTTGAAGAAATTCATGAACAATTGAAAAATTTTGAGCTTGTTTAATAATACATCTGAAGTTTTAGAGGAAATATCTGTGGATTTAATGCATGAGGAAATAGGTGGGTTTTTTGAATTTGGCTTATCTGGACTAAATCAGTTTCCATATCCAAATGCAACTCAGTATAATTCGGCTCGTTCAGCATTTTATGATTTATTGAAAAATACATTCATAGAAAAACTATGGATACCTAGATTTATTTGCGACTCAATGATTGATCCATTGGTTCGCTTAGGTGTTGAAATTTGTTTTTATGATTTGAATCCTAATTTTTCTCCAATACTTCCTGAAATATTAATACCAAATGAATATTTACTCTATGTAAATTATTTTGGGCTATGTACATCAATTCAGAGAGAAATATTAAAAAAATATCCTGCGAAACAAATTATTTTTGATCACTCACAGGCATTTTTTGTTAAACCATTTGATTGTTTTGCCACAATTTATTCACCTAGAAAGTTCCTACCAGTTGCAGAAGGTGGGTTGCTGTTTACAAGTCAAAATATTGTTCCAAAGTATTACGAAAGATCTGCTGAAGAAATGGTCAAACAATATCGGCATGGATTGTTGCGAACTGTCTCAACAGCCGCCCATGCTTATAATGTTTTTCAAGATAATGAAAATGCATTTGAAGATTGTTTGCCAAAGGAAATTTCAAAAATTACTGAGCAAATGCTTGAAAGTTTTGATTATGCGAATTTTAAAGAAAAAAGGTTAAAAAATTTCAAATTTTTGCACTCTCATCTAAGTAAGTATAATCAGTTAGAAGTAAATATTGAAGATATTGAGTCACCGTTAACATATCCTCTATTATTAGATAAAAAAATTTCAAATATACTTATTCAGTCTAAAATTTATACGCCTACATACTGGTTAGACAGTTTAAAAAGAGTAACGGGGGAGAGTTTTGAAAATAACTTTATCTCTAATGTTACTCATTTGATTTGTGATCAAAGGTATGGAGAGAAAGAAATGCAATATCAAATAGATAAAGTACAGGATTATTTAAAATGAACATAAACGGTAAAGTTGTTACTTTAAGAGCTTTGGAAATGGATGATTTGGAGCTTTTAACAAAATGGTCAAACTCACCTGAAATTTGGTATAACTTGGGAAGATGGCATTTTCCATATTCAAGTCTAAGTACTGAAGAATATATTAAGAATATTAATAATAATAATATGAAATTTCAAAATTTTGCGATTGAAACAGAGGAGATGGGCTTTATTGGGACGACAAATTTAGTTGATATAGATTGGAAAAATCGGACTGCATTTAATGGAATTATGTTGGGTGACAAAGATAGTCGAGGGAAAGGTTACGCATTAGATGCCGTTATGACGGTAATGAAATATGCCTTCAAAGAGTTAGGGTTAAATCGTTTAGATGGTGAAATGATCTCTTATAATAAGCGCTCAATTGACTTTTATACGAGGAAATGTGGTTGGGTTGTAGAAGGTAAAAAGGCTGATTGGTTCTATCGAAATGGTCAGTTCCACGATAAGGTTATGTGTGGTATAACACATGCTCAGTATGACGAGCACATCGTAAAAAATAATTACTGGAATAATTGAGTGCCGACGTCATCACTAAAAATAAATATTTTGGCTAGCTACGCTAGCCAAATTTATTTGGTAATTATTAGTATTGCAATATTGCCTATTTATATGAAATATATGGGGGCTGAAGCTTATGGTCTTGTAGGCTTTTTTGCGATGTTACAGGGGCTATTTAGTCTACTTGACTTTGGATTAACACCAACAATTAGTCGCCAGACCGCTCAATATAATGCTGGTGTGGACACAGCTTTAGGTTTTCGGCAACTTTTTCGGTCACTTAGTGTTATTTTTACGGGAATAGCGTGTATAGGCGGTGGATTACTTTTTTATTTTAATCATTATATTGCAGAACATTGGTTAAAATTAGAAAATTTAGTCATTTCAGATGTATTGTTCTGTTTGCAAATCATGGCAATCTGTGTCGCGCTTAGATGGATGACAGGATTGTATCGAGGTGTGATTTCTGGATTTGAGCGTATTGTTTGGTTGAGTATCATTAATATTGTAATTGCTACGCTACGTTTTCCTGGTGTTTTGCTTTACATGTATTATTTTGGTTTTAATGTTAAAAGTTTTTTTATATTTCAGCTTATTGTTGCTATCATTGAATTTGTTATTTTAGCTTTTAAGGCTCATTTGTTATTACCAAAAGTAGATGAGGATGAAAATATTGGTTGGTCTTTCAAGCCCGTTAAACCTATTTTAAGCTTTGCTTTAACCATTGCATTTACCTCTTCTGTTTGGGTATTGCTGACCCAGCTTGATAAATTTGTATTATCGGGCATATTACCTTTATCTGACTATGGCTATTTCACTTTGGCTGTTTTAGTCGCTAGTGGAATTTTACAAATTGGGGCACCAATAAGCTCAGTAATTATGCCCAGAATGGCTCGTTTATATGGTGAACAAAAGCAAGAAGAGCTTAAACAAGTTTATTTGGGGGCAACACAGTTTGTTGCTAGTATTGTGGTAACTGCAGGTATTGTCCTAGCAATTTTATCAAAACAAGTATTATATGCTTGGACTGGTGATATCATACTTTCTGAAAAAGCTGCACCAATTCTACAGTTGTATGCACTAGGTAATTCAATTTTAACATTAGGCGCTTTTCCATATTATTTACAATATGCTAAAGGAAATTTAAAGCTACATTTTATTGGTAACTTAGTTACAGTAATGGTGCTTATACCTGTTATTATATGGGCTGCAAAAAATTATGGGGCAATTGGTGCAGGCTGCGCTTGGGCACTAATTCAATCAATTTATCTTGTTTTTTGGGTCAGCTATGTACATAAAGTGATTGAACCAAATATAAATATAGTATGGTTTAAAGCTTTTTTACCAAGTGTAGTTGGTGTTACCGTAGTTACATTTATATTATATTATTTTATTGGTTTTTCTAAACAGCGTGATATTGCCTTTTTACAAATTTGCGTAATAAGTGTGATAAGCTTAATTGTCGCAATATTAAGCTGTGAACAAGTTAGAAATATAGTTAAATCTAAAGTATTACAGAGATCTCGGTAAATTATGAAGAGTCAGGATATTCAAGTATCAGTTTGTATAGTAACTTATAATCAAGAGAAATATATCGCTGAGTGTCTTGATAGTTTATTGAGTCAAAAAACTAATTTTAAGTTTGAAATTATTATTGGCGAAGATTGCTCAACGGATGGTACTCGTGCAATTATACAAAGCTACATAGAAAAATACCCTAGCCTAATAGTACCTTTGTTTTATAAAAATAATGTAGGTGCAGTAGAAAATATTAAACAAGTATATAAAAAAGCTAAAGGTAAATATATTGCGCATATGGATGGCGATGATCTAGCTTTACCAAATAAATTGCAAAAGCAATTTGATGTTTTAGAGATAAATCCTGATTGCTCTATTTGTGTTCATAATATGGATGCAATTGATGGGAGTTCTCAAAAAATGAGTAGAGCTTTTTCATTGTTTGAAGAAAAAAAGTATAGTTTATTGGATATGTATTTAATAAATCCGTTTTTCATTCATTCATCTAAAATGTTTGTAAACAAAATTGATGAGTATATTGACCAGTTAAATGAAAATGCCTTGGATATAGAGGTGCATATTGAGCAAGCAAAACAAGGTGATATTTATTTTGTAGGTGAATGTTTAGGCGTATATCGACAATTTATAGGTGTTACTTATGAGGGAAAGTTGATAAACCCGCTTATTCTTGAACGCATCCAAGACGTTTATTATAAATTCCCAAGTAGGAAATTTACTGTCGATGATATAAGCAAAGTTAAGAGAAAATATGCATATATATTATTGCAGTATGAAAATCATTACCTTATTCATAATGATGTAAAAAAAGCAAAAGAATTTTTTTTCAAGTCTATTAAATATCATATAGGAATTTTAAGCATTTTATTCTCTACAGTCATTTTTTTTCCAAAAATATTAAGAAAAATATTGATATATAGAAACCAGAGGAAATAAATGTCTATGAGAAAAATTCATATTAACCCTTTTTATTTATTGGTAGTATTTTATCTTATCATTAATTTTATTTACGCTATTATAGGTTTCTATGATGGTAAAATGGAAATTGAGTTTCAGTATAAAATAATAGATAAAGCATCTTTTATATATGCTTTTCTTTTTCAGCTAATTTCTATTTTTTTGATAGTGATGGCATATATGGTCGCATCTATCAAACATAAGCCAAAGAAAATTTTTGAATATTCGGATAAAATTGCTTTTTTTTTACTTATAGGTCAAATATTATATTTTATTGTAAATGTCATATATAATGCAAATATAGCAGGAAGCTCGAAAGTGTTTTCTGGTAATCCATTGTTAAATATATTTTTTATTTTATTGCCCTTTGATATTCTTTTTTTTATTTTAAGTATTTCTCTTAAAAGCAAAAGATTATTTTTGTTAAACTCATTAATATACTTAGTATCGAACCTATCCAGAGGTTGGATGGGCGCACCTTTACTTTTGTTGTTTGCAATCTTATGTAGGAATGATGGTTTTTATTTAAGTGGTAGAAGCTTTCTTAAAATATTGGTTTTAATAATTTTATTCTCACTTGTTTGCCCGTATTTGTTGGAAATGAAATGGGTTATTAGGGGGGATTATGATCTTATTGATGTGATAGTTAATGTTAATAATTATGGTTACGAAAGGTATTTTTTTGAAGCTATTAACTATGTTTTTAATCGGTTTCAACATGTTGGTCATATTGCATTAATAATAGATAATAGGGATTATCTTGCCATAAAATATAATAATATGGATAACATGGTCCCTTATTGGGCAGAAGGGTTGATACAGTCAATATTTATGAATATTGCACATATTGACGGGTATCTTACATTTTCAAGATTTGTAACAATGTATTTGTTTAAAATTTCATTAGCTCAAAGTTGGACAACAAATATTGGAATGGCAAGTTGGTTTTTTATTTTAGGGTATAAAGTTATATTCTATATTTTATATCTTTTATTGATTATATTTATCCCTTTTTTATTTGTTGCTAAATATGCAAATAAGCAAATATTTTTAATGTTAAGTGTTTTTACTGTTTTTTATTTATTTCATGGATGGTTTTATGCTTATTTAACTTTTTGTACTTATGCAATGATTATCGTACTTTTGAGTAAACTAAAAATATGAATATTCTTTATTTAATAACAGGGCTTGGTGGCGGTGGTGCTGAAAAAGTAGTAACCGATTTAGCTAATCAAATGTCTTTACGAGGACATAATGTGAAAATTGCCTATTTAAAAGGGGAGGTAGTAGTGCGCCCAGAAAATAAGTCTATAGAACTTATTTGTTTGGGCTTAGAGTCATTGATAGATACAAAGATAGCATACCTTCATTATAAAAAAATAATTTTAGAATTTTCACCAGACGTTGTGCACGCACATATGGTACATGCCAATATTTTTGCAAGAATTGCTCGTAAATTTTATTCAGTGCCTAAACTTATTTGTACAGCGCATAATTCAAATGAAGGTGGAAAGCTACGAATGTTATTTTATCGTTATACAAATTATTTATCTGATTTAAATACAAATGTAAGTAAAGAAGCAACAGAAAAATTTATTAAACTAAAAGCATTTACACAAAGTGCAATAACTATTTATAATGGTATTGATCTAAATAAATTCAACAGAAACAATAATTTGAGTAAAAGTGATTTTATCAAAAATGATGAGAAATTGTTACTAGCTGTTGGGCGATTTAATCTCCAAAAAGATTATCCAAATTTATTAACAGCGATACGTAAGTTAAAAAAAGCTAACCAATTAAAGTTTAAGTTAATTATTGCAGGAGATGGTGAATTAAAAACTTTAATTGAGAGATCTATTGTTGAGCTTGATCTTGTTGAGGATGTAATATTGTTAGGGCGCAGAGAAGATATTCCTGATTTAATGTCAATTGCTGATGTATTCGTATTATCTTCAGCGTGGGAGGGATTTGGATTAGTTGTTGCTGAGGCGATGGCATGTGAAACTTTTGTTGTTGCTACAGATTGTGGTGGTGTGAAGGAAGTTATGGGAGGGTTTGGTCAATTAGTACCTATAAAAAATTCTGATATTTTAGCTGAGAAATTACAATACGCACTAAATTTATCTGCTAGAGAACAATTGACAAATAATAAAAGCGCTTTGAAATATGTACAAAATAATTTTGATCTTCAGCAAATAATTGATCAATGGTTAAATATATATGCAAGTAAGTAAAAAAATTGTACTCATAGGAACAACAGGTTCAAGTTTTTATGGTTTTCGCGCAGATTTGATTCTTCAATTGGTTGAACAAGGGCATATTGTTTATGCATTAACTTCAGAATATAGTGAACAATGCCTTGAAAAAATCAAAGCCTTAGGCGCTATACCAATAACCTATCAATTGAGCCGAGGTGGTTTAAATCCTTTTGCAGATATTCAGTCATTTTTAGAACTTAAAAAAATACTAAGTGCTATTCAGCCTGATGTTGTTTTATCTTATTTCGCAAAGCCAGTTATTTATGGGAGTATGGCTGCAAGAGCTACAAAAGTTCCGCTAAAGATAGGAATGCTCGAAGGTTTAGGTTATACCTTTACAGAGCAACCAGAAGGGCAGACAATAAAAACGAAATTGATTCGTAATATTCAAATATTACTCTACAAAATGGCGTTTCCGTGTTTAGATAAAATGATTTTTCTAAATCCAGATGATCAACAAGATTTAATGCAGAAGTATAATTTAACTGTACCTAATGTTCATATCTTAGGAGGAATCGGATTAAATTTGGTAGAATATCCATATAGTAGTGCGAGAATATCACCAGTTAAATTTTTATTTATTGGCCGATTACTGAAAGAAAAAGGTGTGTTTGAATTAATTCAAGCGATTCGAATCGTAAAATTAAAATATCCGCAAGCACACTTTACGATATTGGGTGCAATTGATCATCAAAATATGGGCGCATTAAAACAAGAAGAGCTTGATAGTCTTATTGCTGAAAAATTATTTGAATATCCTGGTTATGTTACAAATATAAAAGATTGGATTACAGATTCTAGTGTCTTTGTTCTGCCATCATATCGTGAAGGCGTACCTAGAAGTACACAAGAAGCGATGGCTATAGGTCGCCCAGTGATTACAACAGATGTTCCTGGTTGCCGTGAAACGGTGGTTGATGGTGTAAATGGATTTCTTGTTCCAAAGTGGAATCCTGAAGCTTTAGCAGATAAAATGTGTTACTTTATAGAAAATCCTGAGCAAGTGAATAAAATGGGATTGAAGAGCTATGAAATAGCTCAAGAAAAATTTGATGCTGAAAAAGTGAATTCCAAACTTATAGAGATCATGGGTTTAAAAGATCTAAATGAAAAGACTAGTTGATATTTTTATTGCTTCTGTAGCGCTGATTTTACTTTCGCCTATTTTTTTATTTGTTGCTTATAAAGTACGTAAGAATTTAGGCTCTCCAATTTTTTTCTATCAAGAGCGCCCAGGTAAGAACGGTAAACTTTTTAAAATGATGAAGTTCCGTTCGATGAAAGATGCAAATGATGCTCAGGGTGGTAATCCATTACCCGATGAGCAACGTATCACGCCATTTGGACAAAAACTACGCTCAACCAGTTTAGATGAAATGCCTCAACTCATTAATGTTCTTAAGGGCGATATGAGCGTCGTTGGACCACGACCAATGCTGAAAGAGTTTGTTGAACTTTATTCACCAGAACAAGCACGTCGTCTAGAAGTTCGTCCAGGTATGACGGGTCTTGCTCAAATTAGCGGTCGTAATGAATTAGACTATGAAGAACGCTTTAAGTGTGATGTTTGGTATGTAGATAATCAAAGTGTATTGGTTGATTTTAAAATTATGTTCAAAACTGTTGCTGTTATGATCAATCGTGAGGGAATTAATGCACCTGGTCATGTTGGTCCTTCTCTTTTTAAAGGGAATGAAACAGAAACAAAAAATGATGAAGTAAAGTCTTAAGTTAATATATTGAAGTTTTAAGTTATGATCAAAAAAGCCATCCTTCCTGTTGCGGGTCTCGGTACACGTTTTTTACCTGCAAGTAAGTCTATCCCAAAAGAAATGGTGACTGTGGTTGATCGTCCTGCCATTGAATATGTGGTCAAAGAAGCTGTGGCAGCGGGTATTGAACAAATTATTTTGGTGACTCATTCATCAAAAGCATCTATAGAAAATTATTTTGATCGTAATTTTGAGCTTGAAACAACATTGGAAAATAAGAAAAAAATAGATTTACTCCAAGAAATTACTGAGATTTTACCGAGCAATGTCAGTGTGATTAGTGTGAGACAGCCTCAGCCATTGGGTTTAGGTCATGCTGTGTTATGTGCAAAATCAGTGGTGGGTGATGAAGATTTTGCTGTGTTATTGCCAGATGTATTAGTCAAAGAAAATAGCGTTGAAAATGACCTTGCGCGTATGATTCAACGTTTTAGCACATCCAATGCATCACAAATTATGGTTGAGGCCGTACCTGATCATTTGGTAGATCAATATGGTATTGTAGATGTTGAAACATCGCCTGAAGAAGGTGAAAGTATTGTCATGCAAGGTATAGTAGAGAAGCCTACTGTTGGTACAGCACCTTCAAATTTATCTGTTGTCGGGCGTTATGTACTGCCTGCTAAAATTATGCAGTTACTTGAGCAAACGCCTAAAGGTGCAGGGAACGAAATCCAACTGACCGATGCGATCGCAGCATTACAAAAACTAGAAAGTGTAGAAGCCTATCGTATGAAAGGCCAAACTTTTGATTGTGGTAGTAAAATCGGTTATTTAAAAGCTGTATTGCACTATGGTGTAGAACATCCAAAACTCGGTGAAGAATTCAAACAACTCATCAAAGAACTGAATTTATAAAATATTAGGTATGATATGAATATTTGTGTATTTGGCACAACACTTCAAGCTGGCGTTCTCGCTGGCTTGTTTGCTGAATATGGGCATCATGTGTATTGGTGCCCTCAAGTAGGCGTTGAAAAACAGTCCTCAGTTCACTATCAAGATGAAGATTTAAATCAGCTGATCCAAAAACAAATCAAGAATCATGCCATTGAATTGGTAGGCGTAAAGCAACTCCAATTACACAGTGAGGTTTTTTTATTTAGTTTTAACCCGTCTGAATTTGATCAAGCCAAAAAATTAGCTGAAGAACTCAAGCGAAGTCCCATCATACATCCAAAGTTAATGATCAATGGTTCAACCTTTGGTTTGGAAGGGACAGAAACACTTAAAGAAATTCTGATTGCCGACCATTGGGCGTATTTGCCAGACACGATTCAAGAAGGTAATGCAATTCAAAGCTTTACTGGACTGAAGCAGGTGATCATTGGTGTCGATCATGTGGCTACCCAACCGATTGTTAAAGAGTTGTTAAGACCATTTTTCCAATTAAAACATCAATATTTATTCATGCCATTTTTGGATGCTGAATTTACTAAACTGAGTATTTCAGGCATGTTGGCAACACGTATTAGCTATATGAATGATATGGCACAAGTGGCAGAAAAACTCAATATTGATATTCAAAATGTAAAACAAGGTTTAGCCGCAGATAATCGAATTGGTGCGAGCTATCTCTCTTCTGGTGTAGGTTTTGGTGGTGAGAATTTTTCGCATGATATTTTAACACTTACAGGCACGGTTGCTGGTTCTGGAATCAAGAGCCAATTACTTGATCAGGTTTGGAATATCAATGAACAGCAAAAAGAAATTTTGTTTCGTAAGCTGTGGAATTATTACCAAGGACAATTGACTGGTAAAATTGTTGCGATTTGGGGTGCATCATTTAAAGAAAATACCTCAAGTATCGAGAACTCCCCAATTCATGCCATGCTTGCTGCGCTTTGGGCGCAAGGTGCAATTGTTCAACTCCATGACCCACAAGCATTAGAGCGAGTAATTGATCTCTATGGTGAGCGCAGTGATTTAATCTTATGTCATGATCAATACCAAGCAGTCGAAAATGCACATGCTTTATGCCTATTAACCGCTTGGAAGCAATATTGGAGTCCAGATTACACTCAACTTGTGCAGAAAATGGCGCATCCATTTATTCTGGATGGACGTAATATCTGGGATCCAGAATTTGTCAAAGGACAAGGTTTTGTTTATCAAGGTGTGGGGCGCGTATGATAACGTCGATATTAGAGATGGATCAAAGTCAGCAAAGCGTTCAGCAATTACGTTTAACCGATTTGTTTCAGCAAGACCCACAGCGTTTTGAAAAATTTTCGGTTCAGTTTGATCAACTCAGCTTTGATTACAGTAAGCATCGTATTGATCAAGCAGCATTTGACGCTTTAATTAAATTTGCAGATTCAAAGCAACTGAGTGCATGGGTTAAACGCTTATTTACTGAAGAACCGATCAATTATACTGAAGGTCGGGCGGCAATGCATTGGGCATTACGTTTACCGAAACATGATCAAGATTATCCTGAATTAGCTCAAGATGTGCACCAACAACTTGATCGCATGTTTCAGCTTGTTGAAAAAGTGCATGCAGGGCAATATCGTGGTTCAACGGGTGAAGTGATTCAGGATGTTGTCAATATCGGCGTGGGTGGGTCAGACCTTGGGCCCCTTATGGTCAGCCATGCCTTATCCGATTATAAAGTCACCTCAGCTAAACCATTAAAAGTCCATTTTGTCTCGACGATGGATGGAAGTCAGCTTTCTGAGCTATTGCATCAACTACGTCCTGAAACGACTTTATTTATTATTTCCTCAAAATCTTTTGGAACGATTGATACCTTATCTAATGCGCAAACTGTGCGCCAATGGTTAGAAAAAGCATTAGGTCATCAAAAAAGTGTCGTGCAACATCATTTTATTGGTGTTTCTACCAAACCTGAAAAAATGACTGAATGGGGCATTGCACCAGATAACCAATTCCTGCTTTGGGATTGGGTCGGTGGGCGTTATTCATTGTGGTCATGTATCGGTTTACCGATAGCCTTGCAAATCGGGGTTGATGGCTTTAAACAGCTCTTGGCTGGTGCTTATGCGATTGATCAACATTTTCAAAAGACACCATTTCAGCACAATATTCCAGTCCTAATGGGCTTGCTGGGGGTTTGGAATAATAATTTTCTGGATATCCAAACCCATGCGGTATTGCCCTATGATGGACGATTGAAATATTTTGCATCCTATTTACAACAGCTAGAAATGGAGTCGAATGGTAAATCCATTCAACGCAACAATCAAAAAGTTGAGCTAAAAACATGTCCGATCGTATGGGGGGAAGTTGGACCCAATGCGCAACATGCATTTTATCAGTTGCTCCATCAAGGAACGCATGCCTTTAGTTGTGATTTCATCGCACCTGTACAGCGCTACAATGCCAACCAATTTACCTATGCTGAAAATGCTGAAGCATTGATTGAACAACATCATTTGGCTTTATCTAATTGTTTGGCTCAATCACGTTTATTGGCTTTTGGTAATCAGGCTTTAAATGCGGATGAGTTGGCGAGTTTACCTGAATATAAACAATATGACGGCAATCAACCAAGCTCTACACTTTTATTACAAGAACTCAGTCCTTATAGTCTTGGAATGTTGATTGCTTTGTACGAACATAAAGTCTTTGTACAGTCGGTTATGTGGAATATTAATCCATTTGATCAGTGGGGCGTTG
>WNDP01000083.1 GCA_009912575.1 Acinetobacter bereziniae | reverse complement strand
AGAGAAATAAAATAATTCGTTCAAGTGAAGCACTGATATACATTAAGCCTGCAAAATCTAACCAGCTAGAAAAATAATATCCCATCAAACCAGCAGCGACCAATAAACCCCAATCCCTAGAAGTGATGTTTTTATTGTGGTGACGGTTAAACCAGCACAGCAAAAGAAAGAAAGGCAATGCACTTGCCATCCGTAAAGCCATGAGCACGGTACTGTCGACAAGGGGGGATAAGGCATAAGCTTGTTTAATAAAAATAGCTTTAGTACTAAACAAGAAAGCTGCACCAAGGGCAAAAATAGAACCAAGCTGCGTGCTAGAGATAGAAAGTTTCATGATTTTGACTGCATTAACGATGTCATGATTTGACATGTATATTTGAACAAGCAGTATAAATGTTGTTTTTCAGCAGGGGAAATGCAAAAAAGCAATTAATTTGCATAATAAAAGGAATATGAGCCAGTAATTCAACATTGTTTTTAAATTTATTGCGAGCTGAGCATCGGTTGTTTTAATAAAAAAATGATCAAAATCAAAGCAAAAAGATTTCGCTAAATCAGTTTTAAGTTTATGTATTGTTTTTTGCACAAAAGTGGTGCAATTTATAATCAGTTAGGCTAAATCGAGCTAAGCACTATTAATTGACAAAATGGCAAATAGAAAAAGAGTAAAAATTTTTGTAAGCTATTTAAATTCAGATATGGGTTAATCAGGTTATTTATTCCAAGTACTTTTTTTTATTAGTGAAATTAAAAAAAGGAATGAAAATTGACTTACATTATTGACTAAAAAAATGTCATAAAAAGCCAATTGAAGCTGGATATAAACAGTTATAAATTGTCAGAAATGTCAATGTGCCGACTATTACTTAAGTTAAATCTATTGTTTTATAGCGTATTTAAACAGCAACTGAAGCACTGATAAAACGTATAAAAATGCCATAAATGCCAATTCATTGGGCGGAATTTTAATGATAAGCGATAAAGATCAGATGGAAAAAAGATCAATTATTTGGACTGGAGTGAAGAGATGCTAAGAATAGTGGGAGAGATCAATTAGATGAAAAATACAATAAATTGCATAGTAGGTATATCTTACAATTATATTTATGAATCATCAGTTCAAAATATGGGTATTTATTAAATAAATATTGGGTGGTATTTTAAAAAAGTTCAATTAGAATCCAAAAATTCATAACAAACGCATCTGGGGGAAGCATCGTTTATTTACGATGTTGACTTAAAGAAAAATTGGCTTGAGGAACGCTCATGCAGATTGGAATCCCAAAAGAAACTGTCATCGGTGAAAACCGTGTAGCTGCAACGCCAGAGACAGTAAAAAAGTTGATCAGTGCTGGTCATAGCATTGTCATTGAACGTGGAGCTGGTAAAAAAGCTGCATATATTGACAGTGCTTATGAGCAAGTAGGCGCTCAGATTACGGATGATGCCTATACGGGTAGTCAAATGATTTTGAAAGTTCGTTCACCACAAGGGGATGAAATTCAAAAACTTGCTGCGGGTACAACCGTCGTCGCAATGTTTGATCCGTATCGCAATACTGAACTTGACCAATTTGCGTCACAACAAGTGTCTGCATTTGCTTTAGAGCTTTTGCCTCGTACACTTTCACGTGCACAAAATATGGATGTATTGTCCTCTCAAGCCAACCTTGCAGGATATAAGTCAGTGCTTCTTGCAGCTGCGGAATATCAACGTATGTTCCCTATGCTGATGACCGCTGCAGGTACAGTTAAACCAGCACATATCGTGATTATGGGTGTTGGTGTTGCGGGTCTTCAAGCGATTGCAACAGCAAAACGTTTGGGTGCTGTCGTTGAAGCAACAGATCTACGTCCAACTGCACGTGACCAAGTCGAGTCACTGGGTGGTAAGTGGTTAGACGTTCCAATGTCTGATGAAGAAAAACAAAAGGCTGCAGATGCTGCTAAAAATGGTTATGGCTGGATGCCGGGTGAACAATATATTCAAGACCAAGCCATCATTGTAGATAAAGCTGTGTCAAATGCTGACATTGTGATTACAACTGCGTTGTTGCCAGGTCGAGATGCTCCACGCTTAATCAAGGCTGAAACCGTTGCCAAAATGAAACCAGGCTCAATCATTCTGGACATGGCAGTGGAAACTGGTGGAAATGTTGAAGGCTCTAAGAATGGCGAAAATGTTGTCACAGACAATGGTGTGACCATTTTGGGTATTCCAAATATTCCTTCTACAGTTTCAACTGAAGCTTCAGCACTGTATGCACGTAACGTATTTAATTTCGTTGAAACCTTATTTGATCAAGAGAAAAACTTTGCGATCAATCAAGAAGATGAAATTCAAAAAGCACTTCTAGTAACTCATGGCGGTCAAGTACTGCTGAAGCGTGGTTAAGGAGAGTCATCATGGTTGAAACTATTACTATTTTCGTCTTAGCCATCTTTGTTGGTTACTACGTGGTTTGGGGAGTAACACCTGCATTACATACGCCGTTAATGGCTGTAACCAATGCACTGTCCTCAATTATCGTTGTCGGTGCGATGATACAAACTGTTGGAATTCCAGGTGTTGTTGAAGCAAATGTACAATTTCAGTCTGTGAATGTTGTCAGTGTACTTGGTGCAATTGCAGTATTCTTAGCAAGTATTAACATTTTTGGTGGTTTTGCAGTGACTGCACGTATGCTTGAAATGTTTAAGCCAAAGCAAAAGAAAAAAGAGGGCTAATCTATGGAATTTATTCGAGAGTATGCGGATTGGTTCTACCTTGTTGGTGCTGTCCTTTTTATTTTGACGTTGCGTGGTCTTTCAGGTCCTAAAACTGCGATTGCTGGTAACCGTTACGGTATGATCGCAATGGCGATTGCCGTGATCACCACATTCTTCGTTGCAGATCATCCAGTCGTTTGGATGATTGGTGGTGCAATGGTACTTGGTGCAATTGTAGGTATTGCACGTGCTCGTACTGTTCCAATGACACAAATGCCTGAAACTGTAGCGTTGATGCATTCACTTGTTGGTTTGGCTGCGGTATTGATTGCGATTGCTGCGATTTTACATAACAACCAATTGACTGCTTTGTTTGCACAAAACGAATCTGCTTTAACGGCTGCTGGCGTACAGCATGCGCATATGAGTAAAGTTCACTTATTTGAACTATTCGTAGGCTGCTTCGTTGGTGCGATAACTTTTACTGCATCTGTATTTGCTTATGGTAAGTTAGCAGCGAAGAAATGGGCAAAAACCATTTCTGGTGCTTGGGTTAAACCTGTTCAAGCCATTATTTTCCTTGCGATGCTCGCTTGTGGTGTGTACTTCTTTACCACTGGCAATATGCAGGCTTTCTGGGCGATGACAGCATTTGCACTGGTCTTTGGCTGGGTGTGGATTGCTCCAGTCGGTGGCGGTGATATGCCAGTCGTAGTGTCACTATTGAACTCTTTCTCGGGTTGGGCTGCGGCAGGTATTGGTTTTACCCTTGAAAACAACATGTTGATTGTTGCAGGTTCATTGGTGGGTTCTTCAGGTGCGATTCTGTCTTACATCATGTGTAAAGCAATGAACCGTTCAATCATCAATGTATTGTTTGGTGGTGCGATGGGTGGTACGGCTGTAGCATCGGTTGATAAAGGTGAGCAGGTTCAACGTAATTACCGTTCTGGTTCTGCGGATGATGCGGGCTTCTTGATGTCGAATGCGGATAGTGTTGTGATTGTACCAGGTTATGGTATGGCGCAAGGTCGTGCACAAAATGCAGTGAAAGAATTGTGTGAAATCTTGAAAGAACAAGGTGTAACAGTTCGCTTTGCAATCCATCCAGTTGCAGGTCGTATGCCAGGTCATATGAATGTATTGTTGGCAGAAGCTGATGTTGCATATGAAGACATCTTAGAAATGGATGAGATTAACTCAGACTTTCCTGCAACTGATGTGGTGTTGGTCATTGGTGCAAATGACGTTGTTAACCCAGCGGCTAAAGATGATCCAAGCTCACCGATTTATGGTATGCCGATTCTTGAAGCACATAAAGCTCGTACCATTATGGTGATCAAGCGCTCTATGGCTACAGGTTATGCAGGGCTAGACAATGATTTGTTCTACAATGACAAAACCATGATGATTTTTGGTGATGCCAAGAAAGTTGTTGAAGAGATGACAAAAGCAATCAATGGTGGTGGGCACTAAGCCGCTATCGGATTAAATCCACTCCAACCTTCCTTTGATAAGGGAGGGAGTCTAACCGCCTTCGGGCGGTTTTTTATTGCATATTTTTTGAAAATTCTTTCAGTAATAATTCTTGTGGTGTAGAAATACTAATAAATATGTAATCATTTTTTATTTGGAAATATATTAAAATTCTATAATACTCGAATATTAAATAAAAAATTAAATATTCTATTGATTTAATTCTAAATTATAAAACACCTTATTGAATATGATAAGTCTATTGTTTAGTTTTTTTATAAAGAGGGAGCTATGATTTATATCTTATATTTTCTAACAGGGACTATCGTTGTAATAAATTTATTTATATTTTTTCAATGCTTAGGAATGCTATATCCAAGTAAAATTAAATTAAAGCCTATAACAAAAGAAAAAGCACAATTTGAGTTCAACACCAAAGTAAAAAATATAGAGCAAGAGTTGATAGAGCTTGGTTTTTGTGTTCTTGGTTATTCTGCATTGACAAATATTTCGATGATGTTGTTGAAGCATGATCAAACTAATGTTGTCTGTTTGATATATATGGATAAATATAATAAAAAAATAAGTTATGAGTTCTATTTAAAGTCATTATTGGGTAAGGATATATTTATAGCAAGTTGTGAGATGCCTATAGGATTTGAACACGTTGATGGTGAGCGTTGCAGATTTCCTGTAGATTTTACCCCCAAAATCGCTTATTTAAGTGTATTAGAGTATATAAATAACAATGCCTTAGATGGTTCTCTCGATACAGTGGAAAAGCTATTGTTTTTAATCACTGATTATATGGAAAAACATGCAAAATATTTGACTCAGCGAGGTTGGTTATATTCGACAGATACAGATGTTGAGTACCAAAGAGTCAGTTTTAAAGGGGCACTTGTTCTTTTTTTTCGATTGGGAATTCCCACGAGTTTTTATATTTTGTACAAAGAGAACAAACGTTTTAAAGATAAATTTATGTAAGAGGGTAAATATTTAAATAATGATCATCAATTAGAGCAACTGCTGTTTTTATTGCTTGTAGCGATTAAAGTAGAGTGATTAGATGAAATAAATGTTAACTTATTTCGTAACTGAGTACTCAATTTGAGCTAATCTTTTTTGATAAAAATTGACTGAATAAAAATGATGAAGCAACCATTTAAAATAATCTATCAAAGCCTGAGCATTTATCTAGTACTTGGTTTGTCTATAGCACAAGCACAAGTTTTTGAAATTAAGAATGGTTCAAAACACTATGATGCCACTATTGATATTGCATGTGAGAAGAATGAATGTGGTGACAAGGCTGAAGTAAAGTTATTTAAAAAGGGCAGTAAAGCAGTATTTCAAGCATTTCACTCTGATGAATTGACCATGTATTTAGATGAAAAATTTAAGCCTAGTGTTAATGTTATAGAGCTGTATGGTGAACAAAGTCCTTTGATTTTTGACGATTTTAACTTTGATGGAACACAAGACCTCGCGATTAGAAACGGGAATTATGGTTCTTACGGAGGTCCTGTGTATGACATTTATGTGTTTAATCAAAGCAAGCAAAAATTTGTTTTAAGTCAGGAATTGTCTGCACTCACTCAAGAAAATTTAGGTATGTTCGAGCTAGACAAAAAGCGAAAACGGATCATTACTTTTAATAAAAGTGGCTGTTGCTACCATATTCGTTCTGAGTATCAAGTTGTACCTAGAAAAGGTTTATTGCTGGTTCGAGAGTTTATAGAAGATGCTACTTCACCAAAAGGTGATCAAGTTGAAGTGACAGATCGCAATCTGGTCAATGGAAAATGGAAGGAAAAGACCAAGTATTATCCAACTGCAAAATATTATGCTCAGTAGTCATAATTTACATGATATCGCTATTTTATATTGACCTATAGCCAAACTATCTAATTGTTCATACACGTGACTTGCATCGAGTCATTGATCAGAAATGAAGCTTATATTTTTGTATAAACTTTTAGAAACTATTGGTTATCCATTGGTTTTTTGTGCTTGTGAATTCTAGATGCTTATCCAATTGTGGAGCAGAACAATGTTTTAGCAATCATAACACGACCATTTTCTTTGCATTGTGAGGTAAATTTTAAGCATAAAAAAGCCCATCCAAAGATGAGCTTTTTTCAATTAAAACTGAAACTTAGTGAGGAATATGCTCTTCATCTTCAAATTCAGGTTTAACTTGTACAATAAAGTCTTGACGGTTAAGACCACGCCACAATGCAAATGCAGTACCGATATAGATTGAAGAATAAGTACCTACAAACACACCAATAAACATCGCCACTGAGAACCAGTGTAAACCATCACCACCCAAGAACATCATTGCAAGTACAACCAGCAATAAGGTCATCGATGTATGAATGGTACGTTTTAAGGTCTCAGTCAATGCAATATTGACGATCTCTAAAGGAGTTGCACCACGAATCTTACGGAAGTTTTCACGGATACGGTCCGATACAACAATGTTATCGTTTAACGAGAAACCGATTAACGCAAGAATAGCGGCTAAAACAGTAAGGTCAAACGGCCATTGCATCATTGCAAAAATACCAATCGTCACGATCACATCGTGCAGTAATGAAAGCACTGCACCAACTGCAAGTTTAAACTCGAAGCGAATGGTCACGTAGATCAGCATAAGTAGCATTGCAAGCGCTACAGCACCTGCCGAGCGTAAATATAGCTCATTACCTACCTGTCCACCCACAGAGTCAACTTTATGAACAACAGCAGTGTTGTTCGGCAGTTGAACTGCTTTAGTAATCGTATTGCTTAAGTCTTCAACTTTCAGATCTTGTGCTGGCATACGTACGATAAGGTCTTTATTTGAACCTAAAGTCTGTACAACGGCATCTTTAAAGCCAGCTTGGTCTAAGTTTGCAATTACATCAGCTGGTTTTGCTGCATGTTGATAATTCAACTCAGCAGAAACACCACCCGTGAAATCCAAACCAAGATTTAAGCCTTTGGTTGCAATAGAGAAGATACTTGCTATGGTCAAAAGGATTGAGATGATTGCCGCTGGTTTGGCAATCTTCATGAAATTAATTACATGCTCATCATCAGGGCGACCATATTTCTTTTTCGGTTGAGTCACATCAGTCATCTTCGATCTCCTATATGCTCAACTTATTCAAGTTACGTTTTCTGCCATAGACCAGTTGGACAATTGCTCGTGTAACTGTAATTGCAGTAAACATTGAACAAACGATACCAATCATCAGCGTTACAGCGAAGCCTTTGATAGGTCCTGTACCAATAGCGAACAGAATAAATGCAACCAAGAATGTCGTTAAGTTTGAGTCGAGAATGGTGTTATAGGCTCGATCATAACCGGCAATAATAGCCTGTTTGGGCGAGGCACCCCAGCGCATTTCTTCTCGTATTCGCTCACAGATCAGTACGTTGGCATCGACCGCCATACCAATCGTGATGACGATCCCTGCAATCCCTGGTAAGGTCAGTGAAGCCCCAATCCAAGACATGATCGTCAGTAGCATTGCCAAGTTAATCACTAGCGCAATATCTGCAATTAAGCCAAATAAACGGAAGAACACGATCATCCAGATTGCAACAAGCAGGAAACCTACTTGAGTAGAGAGTACGCCTTTGTCAATGTTTTCTTGACCTAAGCTAGGACCAACTACACGTTCTTCAACAAAATACATTGGAGCAGCGAGAGCACCTGCTCGAAGCATCAAAGCAAGTTCAGATGCCTCTTGAGGTGAATCTAAACCTGTAATACGGAAAGACGAACCTAAAACAGCTTGAATGTTTGCTGCATTGATAACTACGGATTCAGTATATGGAGTACGGACTTCAGTCATTGCCCCTGTCACAGGGTCAGGAACAGAGGTGATTTTTTGTTTATTTTCAATAAACAAAACCGCCATACGTTTACCAACCGCAGTACGTGTTGCATCAGACATCAACTTACCACCAGCAGTGTCTAAAGTAATATTTACTTCAGCGCCACCACTATCTTGGCTAAAGCCACTTGATGCGTTTTGTACACGTTCACCTGTTAAAATACGGTTGCGGTTTAACAATAACTCACGACCACTGTCTAGAGACTCATAAGCAAAAACTTCAGTACCTGGAGGTAACGGTTGCCCATTATATTTGCCCGTAAAACGGTCAATATACTGATCATTTAAGTCAGAAACTAAACGGAATTCTAAGTTTGCAGTACGGCCTAAGACACGTTTGGCTTCTGCTGTATCTTGTACACCCGGCAGTTCAACCACAATACGGTTGCTACCTTGGCTTTGCACCAATGCTTCAGCCACGCCTAATTCGTTAATACGATTACGTAGCGTGGTTAAGTTTTGATTAAGTGCATAAGATTGAATATCTTGCTTGGTCGCATCGTTATAGGTCAACTTAAGCGTAGAGCCAGTATCTGTAGCTAAAGCTTGTTGATTATATTTATTTCCATCACGACGTAAGAAATCCATCACCGCTGCATGGTCATCATTATTGGCAAACTGAATAGTAATCACGTTGTTATTCAATGCAAGACTATTGAAATTAATCTTGTTATCACGGAATTCACGACGTAAATCAGTTGCTGATGTTTCCATACGCTGTGCAATGGCTTTATCCATATCTACTTCAAGTAGAAAATGAACACCACCACGTAAGTCCAACCCAAGCTTCATTGGTTTAGCACCAATTTTTTGTAGCCATTCTGGTGTTGTTGGCGCAAGGTTGAGTGCAATCGTATAGTTTTCACCCAAACCTTTGCTCAGTACATCTTTCGCCTTTAATTGAGCTTCTGATGTGCTTAAACGTAAGAGGGCAGCATTGTTGGTGAAAGTATTATCATGACTGCTAATATTTTCACTTTTTAAAATTTGCTCTGCTTTTTGTATCACTGATTTGTCAATCGTGGTACCAGCCTTGGCACCAGAAATCTGAACAGCGGGTTCATCAGGATACAAACTTGGCAGCGCGTATAATGTACTGATTACTAGTACCACTAGAATCAATATATATTTCCATGCAGGGTAACGCATTCGCTTTCTTCTTAAAATGAAAAAGTCGTGCTAAGTGCATGACCGTTTTATGATTAAAGGTTATTTAATGTGCCTTCAGGCAGAACTGAAATAACGCTTGCACGTTGAACTTTGACTTCATTTCCTTTGCTTAGCTCAACCACTGCAAAGTCTCCGTCGATTTTCAGGATACGGCCCATTAAGCCTCCTGAAAATACAACTTCACTGCCTACACCTAGGCTTTCAATTAAAGAGCGGTGTTCTTTTGCACGTTTTGCTTGTGGATGCCAGATGAGAAAATAGAAGATTGCGATAAATACAACAATCATCAAAATGTTTGCCATCATGCCTGGGCCTTGTGCTGGGGCTGCCGCAGCGTGAGCAGAAGAAATAAATAAGCTCATTTCAGTTTCCTAATGTTAAAAATTTTCTACCATTTGCATGGCTTTTAAATTGACTTGTTCTGCAATTTACCTTGTCTTGGGTTTCAGCGCAAATACTGTTGAATTAATCTTCAATTCAGCTTTATATTGGGGCATTAGTCCACAGGACAAGGTGGAACTTCTAAACCGCGACGTTGATAAAAATCTGTCACGTATTCATCAAAAGTTCCTTGATCTAAAGCATTACGAATATCTTGGGTAAAACGTTGGTAATAACGTAAATTGTGGATTGTACCGAGCATTGAACCAAGCATTTCACCACACTTTTCTAAATGGAATAAATATGCACGGGTGAAGTTGGTACAAGTATAACAGTCACAATGTGGGTCTAATGGACGCTGATCATGACGATATTGGCTGTTACGGATTCGAACTAAGCCATCTGTAACAAAATAGTGACCATTACGTGCATTACGTGTTGGCATCACACAGTCGAACATATCCACACCACGACGAATCGCCTCAACGATGTCTTCTGGTTTTCCTACACCCATTAAATAACGTGGTTTATCTGCTGGCATTTTCGCAGGAAGATAATCTAAGACTTTGATCATTTCTTCTTTTGGTTCACCTACAGATAAACCACCAATCGCAAAGCCATCAAAATCAATTTCTTTAAGACCGTTTAAAGACTCTTCACGAAGGTCTTCATACATGCCGCCTTGAATGATTCCAAACAATGCGTTTCTATTTTTTAAAACATCGTGATGTTGTGTTTTACAACGCTTCGCCCAACGTAATGACAGTTGAAGCGATTTCTGTGCTTCTTCATGCGTTGCAGGGTAAGGCGTACATTCATCAAAAATCATCACAATATCTGAGTTCAATGTATGTTGAATATCCATTGAAATTTCAGGGGATAAAAAGACTTTTGAACCATCAATTGGCGAGCGGAAAGTCACACCTTCCTCTTTGATTTTACGCATTGCACCAAGACTAAACACTTGGAAGCCGCCTGAGTCAGTCAGAATAGGTTTACCCCATTTCATAAACTCATGTAAACCGCCATGTTCACGAATGACATCTAACCCAGGACGCAAATAAAGGTGAAAAGTATTTCCTAAAATAATTTGCGCTTGGATATCTTCAATATCACGTGGCAACATACCTTTAACAGTACCATAGGTACCCACAGGCATAAACACAGGTGTTTCAATTACACCATGTTCTAAAGTTAAACGACCACGACGAGCACGCCCCGACTGACCTAATTTTTCAAACTTCATAAATGACCTAAATCTGGCGAAAAAACAGTTCGCTGATTGATAATTGCAAAAGGGGCTATTTTCCCTGATTTTATGGTTGAATACCAGTCATGTTATTTTTCATCGTGTTAAAATTTAAAGTGGATCACTTATCAGTCAATTAGAAATAAGCTGTCATTTGACTTTTTGCATTCAATATTGTGCTATCTGTTCAACTTCTCAAATTAAAAAAAGCGGACAAAGTCCGCTTTATGACATCTGCAAGCGAGTTAATCTTTTGCTTTGCGCCCCATGAAAATTAAAGCAATAATTGCAAGAATCATAATAAAAATTCCATAGTGATTCCAAAAATTACGTTGCATTTTATTTTCTTGATACTCTGGATTTTTACTTAATGATGCAATTACATCATCGGGTAATTCATAGAAGGTATCGGGTTCAGCATCGGTCATTCCAACCAATGTGCAGTCCCATGTTTTAATATCTGCCCATAAGATACCAAAATGGCTACATTTATATCCAACATTTAAGCTTTTAAGATCTTCGTATTGGCTGATGAGTTCTTGCGGAAATGCACCCACTTTAAACATTTCATCACCAGTATTGAAAACCAAGAGTCCTTTGGCTTGAGCAGGGGCTTGCCACATGAAACATAGACAGAACAGCATGAATAGTTTTTTTAACATTGAATTACTCCAATCTTTAGATTGTTTTTTATAAGTGTTGATCGTTTTGTTCTAAAAATAGTCATTTTTTTAGCGGTCTGAAAATATCAGAAAATGATCAAAATGTCATTTTTTATCTTGAGAATAAACAGGATTATGACTGAATTTTTTATTCAAATTTCCACATGGTGATTTAGGCGATATGTTCCGAGTCAAATATACTCAATCACCATAATCGATTCCAGATCATGGCTTAAAAGCTGATCCAAAAAAATTATTGAATTTATCAAACTGATTGAGCACTTGTTCAACCTTGGCAATCCGTTGTTCTAAACTTCCTGTTAAAGCGATGTATGGAATCCTCCGTTGTTTGAGATCGGCAATAATTTGTTGATGAAAAATAGCTCTTTTTTGTGGGCCGCTACGATCCCAAGTGTCGTCATAAGCAATATCGTCTTCACACAAGAAAAATAAGTCGTAGCGCTGTGCATTTTCGAGTGCAAGTTGTTTGAGGTGCTCAGGCAATTGGCCATGATAGTCTATACAAAACATCGCTGTGGTTATCGCATTGGTATCTACAAATAGATAACGATTTGCATCTAAAGTGGCCTGATCTTCATAGGCGATATGACGATCTGCAATAATGTTGAAATCCTCAAAACCGATACGACGATCAACTTGATGAGTTTCCCAATATTCACGCCCATATTCTGGAGCAAAAGTTGTTGCATATTTTTTCGCGAGTGCTTCAACCAGAGTTGACTTCCCCGTAGACATAGCACCAACAAAGACGATTTTGCTAATCAAATCCGCATAGACACAGTCGGGAATAAATTTCCGATTTTGAAAAGGGTTTTTACGAATCATTGTGGCTGATATCGGTATCTGAAGACGTGACTCATCTACTCTACGATCAATTGCACTGAGCGCTTTACTGACATGCGCACCATAAAATTCACTACTATAAAAGTGTGAAATTTTTACGCCATTGAGCTTTTGAATAATGTAATTTTCTTGTTCTATTTCAAAAGCCCGATCATTGGAATATCCCTCAGGCCCATCCCATGCTTCAATTACATGAATTTGAGGAAATAAATCTCGAATCCATTGGGAACGAATGTTTAAGGGGATGGTAGTAATTGAACTTTGATAGATCAATACATATAGCTCATCCACTTCTTGTAATGCTTTTTCAAATACATGCACATGACCTGTATGTAAGGGTGCATATTTACCTAGAGTTAGTCCGATTTTTTTCATAGTTTTTAGATTCAATAGGGTGAGTTTGAATGTTTCTGTGCAAGTTTGTTCCAGTTATAGTAACCATAGATGGCATTGATCAGAAAGGCCGTCCACATCAATAACATCATTGCACCATCCCCACTACCGTCATGGGTTCGGATCGCCCACATTAAAATACTGAATATATTTAAACAAATATAGAACCACCATTGCTCTTTAAAACGTAGTAGCATCAAAATCGTTGCTGTGATTGCAAGAATATTGGTTGTTGCATCTATATTATAAGGCGTATTTTGAGTGGGAATTTGGGCAAGCAGATAACCGAGTATAACAATACAACCGATATTGCTCAGGATGATCAAAATTAAGTAAGTCTGCCGAAGGGTATACGCCTGCTGTAATTGTTTTTCTTTGGTATGTTTCTGCCAAAGTAGCATGCCGATCAAAGCGGTTGGAACAAAGAACAAGAGATTTAATCCCATTTCGCCATAAAGCCCGTTGTTATAGCAAATCCATGCATAAGCACAGCTATTGAATAAACCAAAACTATAATTAAGAATATTGCCTTTTGCGGCCAATACAACACAGAGAATGCCGCTGAAGTTATTTACTGGTAATTTGTATCCGATTTAAATCCTAGAGATGATTTAAAACTTAAGTTAATCGCATCGAAGGACTGGATTGTTAATCATTGTTTTTACCACGCCTGTTGATAAATATATTGTCATTATTTATTTTTTACGCTTTTATTCAAGTGATGTTCGATCAAAGAACCTTCTCAATGTTTCCTTGAGAAGGGTGGGTTTTTCCAAAAATATTGAGCGAAGCTTAGTTAAAATTAGGCTTGTAATCAAAATTTTGAGTGACAACATTATCTGAAAATGGACGAATGGTCTTCTTCGCTAAAGTGATGGTATTGATCATATTGTTTGGGAAAATTTCGATGGTGTTATTAAATTCTTCAACATTACGATTGAAGATGGTAATCGCAGCACCCACATTTTCATTTTGCTCTTGAATATCATCCATCATTTTTGCATACAGTGTATCTGCTTTAAGTTCAGGATAATTTTCAACAACAACATTTAGACTTTTCATTAAATCTTGGTTGAGTTTTTCAACATGTTGTAATTGAGAAATATCGGTATTGTTTAAATTTAAATTCAAAATTTGCTGACGTAATTCAGTCACTTTTTCTAAGGTGGATTTTTCAAATTGAGTATATTGCGCCAGTGTCTGTTCTAAAGTCTCAAGCGTTTTTACTTTTTGACGTTCAAAATTCGCCACTTCAGCCCATGCACGCTGGGTCGCATTGAAATAACGCACAATATTATTTCTGACTAAAATGCCCCAAACGATAATGGCGATAAAAATCCCAATAAATATGATTAAACCCATTCTGATTATTCCTTATGATTTATGAAATCAAGTTTAGCATGCTCTGTTTGAATTTTTCATATTCAGGCATGGTTAATGTTCTTAAATGTCCACGTAGTGCCGAGATATCTTGAGGGCTTTGCTTTTTTCGAGCAATTCGAAATAAGTTTTGATCACCCATATAGCACAACATATTTTCCTCAAAATGATAAACAATGTCACCAGAATATAGTTGAAAAAAATCACTTAATTTTAAGGTGATACTTGGGCTAATGGTTCGTGCCAATTGATGTTGATTATAGCCAAAAATATATAAGTTTTGATTTACCATAATATCGGCTGTTTTCCATCGCTGTGTATACGGCGGTGTGAATTCATGATGTTTGTTGCTGGCAGCAAATCCTAATGCAGGCATTTGAAAAATAAAAGCGCCCCACTGATCTTTGTGAATTTCTCTGATTTTTTGTTTTTCGCCTTGGCTATTCGGGAGTGAAAATTCATCAATATAATGATACTGAAATAACATCACATGATGTTCTTGCTCTCCATCAAACCAAACTGTAGAGGCAAATTGTTCGATTTCATTAGATACATTGCCTTGGGCAAAAAAAGGAAAGGTTTGTTTTAATCTGCTCATGACCAATAAGGTATTGCTTGTGGTCGAGATATGAGTTGGTGTTTTATTGAAATGTAAATCATACCGCAACAACATTATCTTCTGTTCTAGAAAGTTAATGACTTCGTCAATTGGGTCACTGGGTTCATAAATTAAATAGGCTGCAAAACAGCATAATAATCCAGCTAAAAGCACAAGAGGATAGGGAATGAATGGATGAAAAAACCAACCTACGAGTGCAACCGCAATACCCATAATAAAAAGAAGTCGAGGAATCACATTATAGAAAAACAGATCTTTGCTTTCTCCCCAAGGATGTAAACCATCCAGTATATCTTGGGCGGATTGGGCCTGTTGCCCAATGTCCCACAGTCGAGCAATATTACGCATCACATGCTGATTTTTTCGAGTGCGATAATGCAATAATCGCTCAACGGTTTCTATAGGCATATTTGCTCATCGTGGTATAGCATTTACGTGGTTAAAATTTTAAATATTTCATCCATAATTATGCGATAAATCACATCAAATACCAATTAACTTATTTATATCTAAAACTTATTTTTTTCATAATTCGATCGTGTTTCTTGTAATATGGTGAATAAGGATTGTTTCAGTTGTTCATAATCAGGCATGCTCATACTTTCTAATTGAGCTGCTAAGTCATGTACAGTCTGGACTTGATTCACGGCTAAGTATGGTTTAGTGACATCAATCTTAAATAACCAACACAGTGCAGGGTGTTGTGGGTGAACATAAAAAGCACCTTTGAAATTGGACAAGGCCTGATCAAGTATGAGCACATGATTAGGGCTGAAAAATTTAGCCAATCGCATTTCGTTGGTTCCACTAAGTTGATATTGATTGTCAAAGCGGATATCACCACTAGACCATTTTGTTCCAAGTCGGCAAGCACGATTTTGTTTGGAAGAAATACTGATACCTTGTGTTGGAAAATTCTCAACAATAATTCCCCACAAATCATAATGGCGATATTCAGTTTTTGTTTTACCATCTGAATCACGTGTTTCAACTTCATCAACATAATGGTAGTTAAATAACATATATGGATAGGTGAAACCGTCAATTTGCCAAGTACCGTAAATGGTATTACGGATTGAATTTTCATAGTCACCTAAACCAAATAATGGAAAATTATAAGGGGAGATAATTTGGTTATCGGTCTCATTTGGAAAGAAGCGAATTTGGTATTTGGCTTCTAAATTCTTTTGCTGAATGTAATCTATGAGCTGATTGAGTGGTTTGGTTGAAGTGCGTTTATAAAAAGCAAAAGCAATACTTGCTATAGCAACTAAAAAAAGAATTGGATGGGTAAAAAATGCCAAAATGGCAAAGCCTATGCCCAGACAAATCAAAAGCCAAAAGGTGTAATTTTGAATAGACAAACTTGGATCATCTTGCCAATGCTTTAACTTTTCAATCAAGTGATCAAAATTTTCAGTTGAAGATAATAATTGGTTGATTGAATCAATATTAGTTTGGGTTTTTCCATTATTGGCATGTTGTTGGCTAAACGCATTTTGAATTTTTGTCAGTAAATCATTCATCTTTATTCATTATTGTAACGAGTTTTTCAGAAGCTTAATTGTAACTAAAAAATGATTTTAAATGCAAAGCATCCCTTGAATGAACACTTTGCATATCTTGCTGTTAATGAATCGCGTGAAAATTATTCAGCTACTACTTGTTCAGTATTGGCATTTTCAATCAGCATGGCATCGCCATAACTAAAGAACCGATATTTTTGTTCAACAGCATGTCTATAAGCATTTAAAATATTGTCTCGATTGGACAATGCAGCGACTAGCATTAACAATGTTGATTCAGGTAAGTGGAAGTTAGTGATCAAACGATCTACCACACAGAACTGGTAGCCAGGATAGATAAAGATTTGGGTATCTCCAGTCCAAGCCGCAATTTTACCGCCTGAAGCTTGTGCAGCACTTTCCAATGCACGTGTTGCTGTAGTACCTACTGCAATCACTTTATTACCACGTGCTTTAGTTTCTTGGATGAGTTTTGCAGTTGCTTCAGGCACATCACACCATTCACTATGCATGATGTGATTTTCAATATCATCTGTACGCACGGGTAAAAATGTACCTGCACCGACATGTAATGTCACAAAAGCTTTTTCAATACCTTTTTGCGCTAATTTTTCTAATAAGCTTTGATCAAAGTGTAAGCTTGCAGTAGGTGCGGCAACACTGGCCAACTTGGTTGGATCATTAAATACAGTTTGGTAGCGTTCGGTATCGATCGCTTCTGCTTCACGGTTAAAATAAGGCGGAATAGGCAGTTGGCCATACAAGTCCAAAACCTGCAAAATTGGTTGTGAAAACTCGACGATAAATAAGTTTTCATGACGGCCTTGTACTGTTGCTTTGACGCCATCTGTACCAATAAAGAGTTCTGCACCTGCTTTTGGCGAATTACTGGCTTTGATATGGCAGTGTGCGATGGTTTGATCGAAGATACGTTCAACCAAGACTTCAATTGCTCCTCCTGATGCTCGCTTACCTTTAAGGCGTGCTTTCATCACTTTGGTATCATTGAGTACCATCAAGTCACCTTCATCCAATAAATCTAATATATCGGTGAAGCAATGATCTTGATATGAACCGTCTGCATTGAGATGTAAAAGTCGAGAAGCACTACGAGTTTCAAGTGGGTAGCGTACGATAAGTTCATCGGGAAGTTCGAAACTAAAATCGGAGAGTTGCATCATGGGAAAGAAAAACTGGCATGTGATATGTAAAAACTGCGCTTAGTATAGTCTTTTTTCAAATTAAAGGCTGAAATTGGTGATTTATAATCCAAAAAAACCAGATATGAGTTAAATTTATACAAATGTGAAAACTTGTCGTTGACAAGAAAATGAAACGCGCTATTATACGCACACAACCTCTCCCGAGGTGGTGAAATTGGTAGACGCGGTGGACTCAAAATCCACTGTCAGCGATGACGTGTCGGTTCGAGTCCGACCCTCGGGACCAGCAGAATATAGAATAGCAATATTCTCCAAAACCCTAAGCCTGATATATCAAAGGCTTGGGGTTTTGTCGTTTCTGGGTGTTGGGTTTTTTAAGGTATTTAAATCTAATTTGAGGTATAAATCTCCACATATTTTTCACACATTTTGAATGTGGGTTTTTAGTTATAAGTTATTGTTTTTATTAAATTTATTAACTTATGGGTTTATAGGCAAAAAATGGGACTTGGAGAGTCGATCTCGTCGCTTATAGCCAAAGAAAAAGTAAGGTGCTGCATTCTAGAGCAGAAGCCAAAAGATGGTTGGAAGTTGAGGAGAAGGAATTTTTTCTAAATTATTCAACTCAGATAGTTCTACAAAGAAAAACAATAGTGACTGTCAGTGAGGCATTGACCAGATATGCAGATGAAGTCTCGTTTTATAAAAAGACAGCCAAAAAAGAAATTCAGCGTATTAAATACTTTCAGAATCATTTATCCAATGTAGATTGGCCATTGATGGATTACCGAACTGAATTTCTTAAGCAGTGGGAAGAACAAGTCATGAAATGATGTATTCGTCCGTAGAAGGCATCCAGTGTTTTGAGAGACTATTCCATCTTATCTACTTTTTTTAATTGGTGTAGAAAAGACAACGGATGGATAGATTTTAATCCAGTTGAAAACCTTAGAAAGCCAAAGAAACCACCACATCTAGAACGTAGAACTGAGTTAGAAGAACTACAAGCCATTCTTGCCGCCTTAAAATATGTTCCTGGTACTGTCCCTGAAACTAAAATGCAAGAAGTGGACTTGATTTGGTTAAACTCGATGGCTACGGGAATGCGATCAGGTGAAATTGTGAATGGTCCAGTTCCTGAAGTATTTTTAAATAGAAAATATATTTTACTGCCCGATACAAAAAATGGCACTTCACGTAAAGTTCCCTTAGATACTTTTGCACTGCACTTATGGAATTTAGCTTTACAGATCAAGCGTAATAAATCTAATCGGGTGTTTACAGTCGATAATGCATTTAGGGATACGCTTTTTAGAAAGGCTAGAAAAAGTGTAGGCTTAGAGTTTGCTGATATTACCTTTCATGATTCAAGGCATGAAGCTGCTAGCCTAATGGCTAGGTGGATTCAGAATACCTTAACCCTGTGTAAAATATTTGGTTGGAAAGATACGAAACAAGCTTTGACATACTACAATCCAAAGAATGACGAAATTTTAGAGGAATTGAATCAATCATCAGGTTTAAGTAAACTTATTTAAATTCAGATCACTAGTGAAATATGAAATTAGAATTAGTTGAGCCGACACCCGAAGTAATCCATGAATATTTAAAAAAATGGGATTCATTAGTTAAATATCAATTACATGAAAAATCTTTAAATGAGTTATTTAATGTTTAGGGACTGTTCTGAATTTTGTGTAAGTACTTAATTTTAAAGGTTAGTTCATTAAATGATTTTTATAGTACAAATATATTAGATACTTACTCTGTTGCATTGCACATTCATAGTATGAATATTGATGAGCGCTTAGCTAGAAAGGACTTATCTTTAGTCAATCAAATAGCAAGAATTAAAATAAATGATACAGAGTTAAACTTTTATTCGTTTGCTACTAAATATTGTAGTCATCATTGTCCTGATGTCTATCCTATTTACGACTCCTTTGTTTCTAAAATGCTTACGGCATACAAAAAGAAGGACAAATTTGATCAATTCACATTAGTAGATATGAAAAATTATGAGAAATTTGTGAGAGTTGTCTATAACTTTAGACAGTATTATAAATTAGAAGAATTTACTATTCGTCAAATTGATATTTTTTTATGGCTCTTAGGTAAAGAATTTAAAAAAAGTACAGAGACAAACTAATCTCTGTACTTTAACGCTTTTTTATCAAAAGCCAAGGCATATTTTAAACGTCCGTGGCTTTCCACTTTGGTACGGTACGTTCTCCATCGACAGATGTGGGTAAGTCCCGACTTGGTGGAAAGTGAGGGTTTTTAATGATGTACTTGCGTGTGTAGTCGTCAGAATATTTAAAATATTGAGCAATTTCTTTTTCAGCCACAGTTGATGTTCAATAGGGATGAGAGGCTTGGCATCTAAGTGCTTAATCATCTTCTGAATAAGTTTGTCTAGGAGAGTGGTAGCAGTCCAACTACATCAGTGCTTTAATTGTAAAAGGCTTTGTTGCATAAACCTACCTCTTAAGGCTTACTCAGCAATATAATTCTCAGATGAATAAGCCTACACCTAAAATTTATCGTACAACAAATTGGTCATCCTACAATCGTGCTTTGATCAATCGTG
>WNDP01000082.1 GCA_009912575.1 Acinetobacter bereziniae | reverse complement strand
TATGGCACAGGAAGGATGGAGTGTTCAAAGATTATTAAGAATTATTCAGGTGAATTTATTTGAAAGAAAATTGCTGAAATATTTATTTTTGCCAGATAAAAAGTGGTTAAAGCAAGAAGAACCTCAACTGAGGTTCTTCTTGTGATATTTGTGGGACAGCAGTGTGCTCACGACACTTTTTGTTTTATCACTGACATTCATTTTCACAACCATGTGACCAATTATGTCCATATATGACTTATTATGCAGAGAAAGCATGCTAGACAAAAGTCGTATTTAACGCTACATGATCATGATGTGAGAAATAACGTACAGAAAAACCATTGCATAAAGCCTCATAAAAAGCTTTTTAAAGTGTGATAAAAGACAAGTTGTTAAGGTAATTTAAGTATAATTTTTAATCTAAACTAATAAAAATAAAAGTCTAGTCGATCATGATTTAAAACAAAAAGTGACAATTCATTGGCAATAAAAAAGCCCTGTAGTCTCTCCCAAAACTACAAGGCTTAGCGGCTGTAAGTTTCCTGTTTTATCACTTACTTTCTTGTAAGTTCACAGTCTCACGACTTTAAATTGTTCTTATTTTGCGATTTTACTCAACGATCCTTGCTGAGCTCTTTATGGCTTCATCATCTCAAAAAGTGACATGAAGCTCTATGCGCAAATCTCTCGAATTCATGTAAGCAATTTCGTACAATGTTTAAATTATCAACGTAAACTACAAAATAATTAGCATGCGTTAACCATGCTAACCAATCCACTGGTACGTGTTGTGGCTATATGTAAAGCTTGTATAAACGCGCTTTGGTCAACCAATAAACTCACCACAGATTTTGCTCGAGTAATTGCGGTATAAATCAACTCTTGACTTAACAGCCGAGTTGCTGCCGCATCTAAAACCACAGCCGTATGGGTAAATTCTGAACCTTGTGATTTATGAATTGTGAGTACAAAAGCCGTCTGCATTGCTTTGGGTAAGCGAGTGGCTGGAAACCATTTATCTAAGCTGGGGAAATAGACTTCGAATTGTCCCTGTTGTTGACGGTGTTTCAAGCAAATCCCAATATCTCCATTGGAAAGTCCCAGTTGATAATCGTTATACGTCATCATGACTGGACGTCCCACATACCAATCTCCCAGTTTAAATAAGGTCGGAATATAATCAAATAAAGACTTTTCCATTTCTTGATTCAAACTATTTAATCCTAAAGCACCATGCCGTACTGCCGTTAAAATCCTGTAGGTATCAAATGCCTGTATAATTTTTTCAGTTTGATCGTGTGTGGTATCGCCTTTTAAATACATCTGAAGGCTTTCAAAATAAGCATAAAAACCTAAACTTAATTTCTTGTAATAGCCAGCTAAATCAGCTTGCGCAATTTTTTCAGGAAGATACTCAAGTTGAATGACATCTTGCATGCCTTGTACTAAATCGACTTGTTTAAGTTCTCCTGCAACAACCACCTCTTGTTCAAAATGTGATAAAAGTTGAGATGGGGCAATATTGTGACTTTTTTGCATTTGAATAAAACTAGCCATTTTCCCAATCAGTGCACCCGCTTTGAAGCGCTGACTGGTCATTAAATTGACCCGATGATCAGACAAAGCTTTCATCTGTTGCAAATCAGCTAGAATAGCGCCCACATCAACTGATGCCAACTGATTTGCATCACCTAACAAGATTAAACGTCCATGCTCAGGAATTGCCTCAAAAAGCATGGTCGCCAAATTTAAATCCAGCATAGATGCTTCATCTACAACCACAACATCATAAGGCAGCGGTTGTCGCTGATTAAAACGTGGTGTTTGTTGATGACCCAGTCCCAATAAACGATGCAAGGTCATCGGATTAAATAGATTTTGACTTAAACCAAAATTCTGTAACTTAGGATCAGACAAAGATTTTTGTAAAGCTTCTCCCATACGTTGTGCAGCTTTCCCTGTAGGTGCAGCCATCGCAATACGAATATCAGGAATCGCCTGATACAAGACTGCAATAATTCTTGCTAAGGTATAGGTTTTACCAGTACCTGGCCCACCCGTAATAATACTAAAAGCCTCATTTGCTACCATAACCAAAGCAGATTTTTGATGAGCATCAGTCAACAGCTCATCAAATGCCGAGACATCCACCTGAGCAATCGACTGCACACTCAGACGTTTAATTTGTTTAGCTAAACGTCTCTCAAGCTGCCAATAACGATAGAGATAAAGGTATTCATGATCTTGTACAAAAGGTGCAACAGCGTTTTCTGCAATTTCAGCCTGAATCATCAAAGATCTTAACCGAGTTGTATTTTTATCTTGGATCGGAATACAACTGTCCCCTTGCGTACTTGCCAACAGAATTTCTTGCGCAAGTTCAAGTGCATATTCATCTAATTGAGCAGCTGTGGAATACTGAGTTAAAACATACTTACTCCATGTCTCAATCCATTGTGGGACTTGGCTTTCTAAATCCTGTTGATTTTCCACACAGTTATCCTCAGAGTTATCCACAAGGTTTTCAACACAGTTATCCACATGACAACTCATTGTTTATACAGTTTTTTAAAACAACTATTCACACAATTTCACTAGATTTATCCTCAACAAAATAACCCAATATCGCATCTAATCTCAAAATAAATTCTGTGGTTGGGCGCCAGTAATAATAGCCATGATCGACTTGACCATTCATCCCACGTAAATACAAATAGGTTGCCCCACCTAAATCCCGTTCAATTTGATAGTCTTCAAGTTGTATTTTTAAATAGCGATGTAAAGCCACCAAATATAAAGATGCCTGTAACCAATAACTGGCATGTGACATACTTTCTTGAACCGCTTCAGAGACATAATTGTGTTGGTCTATACCTAGAAAATTACTTTTATAATCGGCAATATGATATTGCTGACCATCAAAGAAGACCAAATCAATCGAACCATTGAGATAACGTGCTGAGCGAGCATCATTAAACTCAGGCATTTTTATTCCATACTCATCAAATAACTGATAAATCCGTTGAATTGCCAATACTCGATCTGAAAGTGATAAATAGAATGGGAATTCAGCCAAATGTTGATCTGGTTCAAGTTGTTTTAATTGAAAATGCTTGAGGATTGGCGTGGATAAAACCTCAGCTAACCATTCAGCCACCCATGATAGTAATGTTTCTTCAGCATTAGATTCAGCTAAAGCATCATCCTCTAAGGTCTGGTTTAAAAAAGCCAATCGGTATTTTTCTAGCAACTCTGTCCACAAGCTGGTGTAATCATTTTTAAAGCGCCGGCGAATTTCAAGATGCCAGTATCGTGTATCTTTAAAATCAATATGTTCAAAGATTTCATGCAAAAAGTTTCCTGCAAAAGTTCCCATTGGAAAATTGGCTTTGATCCATGCAATTGGTTGCTCAGATTGTATTTGCTGAATCATTTCAATCATCGGCTGTTGGATTTCATCCTCTGCACGATCTTGCTTTTGTTCAGAAACCGCCAATGCATCTTGGATTTGCTGTCGGGTTAAATGCTGGGCCAACGCACTAAAACTGGTTTTGCCACGCGGATAAAACCGCTGGGTTGGAAATGCTTGCGCAACTAATGGTAAAGGGCTTTCAGACTTGGGTTTTTCCAGTGTGATAGGGCGCTCAGTCAAAAAGCCTTCCAGACCACTACCCACATGTTGAAAAACATCTGCACCTTGCCCACGCCAAAATGCCAAGCCTGTTGTCGACTTTTCTTTAACATCACTCAACATGGCATAGACACGATAGCTGGCACGAGTCAACGCCACGTACCACAAACGATGATGTTCTGCTAAAGCACGCTCATTATGTTGTTCAATATCTTTTTTATCCAACAAATTGCTGTCATTTACAGCCACCACTCGTTGTTGTTCGGTTTGTCCTGTTTGGCTATTCAGCTGGGTTGCTGTTGAAAAGTTTAAGGTCTTATTGATTTCCTTAAACTCTTTGTCTGCCCCCAATAAAAAAACAAATTTAAACTCTAAGCCCTTCGATTGGTGAATGGTCATCAGTTGGACACCTGCCTCATTGGACAGTTTGCGCTCCATCTCCCATTCTCTTTCTAATGGCGTAGTCAGCTGTTTTAAATACCAATGATAAAGATTTTGTGCGCCTTGATACTCTTCACTGTGCTGGCTGAGTAGTTCAGTTAAATGACGTAAGTTCACCACCACACGTTCATTATCACGGCTCCGCTTTTCAACCAGTTTTTTCCATACAGCACACTGATTCAGTAGATATTGCCAAGCACTTAAAAAGCTCTGATTCAACCACATTTCACGTACCTGATCGAACAGTTCAATATATTGACTTAAACCATCTGCATGCTGTTCTAAAGCAATCAAATCTTTTAAGCTCAAACCTATCATACGACTTAATACAGCACGTTTTACTTTGGCTTCATGATAAGGGTGTAAAATTGCAGTCAGCACCGCACCCACATCACGAGCAATCTGACTTTCAAAAACACTCTTTTTCGGGGGTCGATTGGTCCGAATACCCAGAAATTCCAGTGCAGATTGTGCCTTATCTAGTCCATCGTGGTTTTTCGATAAAATGGCAATATCATTTTCATCTAGCGGACGATGTGTGGATTTCTCCTGAAAAAATAAACCGCCTTGAATACCTTGATTGAGCAAGTCACGGATTTTCCATGCCACTTGTTCTGCTTCAAGCTGTTTATCTGCGAGTTTGAGCCATCTTAACGGTTGTGGGTTTATCTGTCCCTGATCAATCAAATCTGGATGTGGACGGCTTCCTGCTTGTACAGGGGTATAGATTACTTGCTCGCCAAAATCCATTTGTCTTTGAAATAAGGCATCCACCACCTCAACCAAGGGTTTTACTGAGCGATGGTTATAGATTAAATTATATTCATTGCCATCTTTACCAAACACATCCTGATGTGCTTTTAAAAAAGTCAGCATGTCCCCACCACGGAAACCGTAAATGGCCTGTTTACGATCTCCAACCATGATCATACAGCCATTTTTAACTCGACTTGGGTGTCGCCAAATTTGTGCCAACATATCGTCTTGATCTTGGTTGGTATCCTGAAACTCATCAACCAAAATTAAGGGATAATGTGCATGGACAAACGTAGCAAAACGTTGTCCTTGTTCACCTTGTAAAGCTTCCGCAAGCGTTCGAATTTGCTGGGCAAAAGTAGTTTCACCCTTTTGTTGTAATACTTGTGGTAAGCGCTGCTTCACTTCTTGCGCCAAATAATATTTAAGAAAAGTATTGGTTCCGAGCAACTGATTTTCAAATACTTCGACTTGCTCATAGATCCTCAACAATTGTTGAACAATTGGATGTTGATAAAATGCCAGCTGTATATGTTCAGGTGCTGCTTTCTTAAAGATCTGCAGTTCACGAAGCACTTTGACTAAAGTGGAAAAATCAGACTTTTCCACAGCCAAACCGGAACTTAAATAATGCTTATAACCCTGTTGTTGGATGGTTTGAATAATTTGCGGCAAACTCTTAGCAAAAATACGATGGAATCGATCACTCCTAAATTTTGTCCCATTACAAAATTTATAATAATCACCGTCCAACAAATAATAAGCTTCAAGCATTTGTAACTGTTGCAATTGGATTTGCGACAATTGTTCTATTGCCTGTTGAAATGCTTGAGCATCTACAGTGGAAAATTGTGGCTCAATAAATTTTGCCGATGCGAAATTTAAACTTTGTTCAACCGTCGTTGCATAGTAGTCGACGCCATGTAACTCCCCTGCAAACATCAAACTATCGACAATATCTTGCGGTTGTTTTTGAATCCATGCCCTTAAAACATCATGAATCAATTGATAAGTATAGTTTTTTGCGTCATCGGTAATTTCTGCACGTTCAATCTTGCCACTTTCAAAAGCAAATTCACGTAATAGTTTTTGACTAAAGCTGTCTAAAGTCCCCACAAACAATTCATCAAGTTGATCAATCACCAGTTTCAGACGTTCACAAGCATAAGCCACTTGTGAAGCAAATGTTTTTAACAACTTAGAATATAAAGGATCGGTTTCCTGCTGGGCTTTATTTAAAACCTGTGATTCAGTCAGCTCTCGACAAGATTCAAAATAGTGAAAAGTATCTTGTAAACGTGAACGAATCCGACTTTTCAACTCTGCGGCAGCTTTTCGAGTAAATGTGGTTGCAATCACTTGGCTTGGTAAGTATTTTTCTAAAAAAATCCGCACCATCAAGCTGGACAAGGTATAGGTTTTACCTGTGCCTGCGGAAGCTTCGATCCAATGTAAACCTGCAAAGTGCATATCTTCAATAGGTTGAATCGAAACCTGCTTTTTGTTGCTACTGGTTGTACTGACAAGTGGTAAATTGACGGAAGTCATCATGATTCCTCCGCAACTGTTTGATGCTGATAAATAGGTTGGTAAAGGTCATATGCAAATTGATCACAAGCATGCTTGAGCAATGCAGCCGCATCTTGTTCCTGCAAAATGAATTGCCAATCTCGATGCTTTTTACTCCATTCCATTTCTGTCAGGTCATAGGGTAAAAATGCATCACTTTTGTTCCACTCGTTGAGTATGACTGTGAAATCCTCAATCACTGAACGCCCAGAATCTTCAGTAACCCAAGTCAGTGTTTTATTATTTTCAGACAGCTTCAACAACAATGCAGCGGGCAATACCAAAGGTTCAGACTGCCCATAAGCAAAGGCTTTAAACCATGCCAATAGATACTGTTTCGCTTGTGCTGAACTTAATCCTGTATTGACAATAGTTACATCGCTAAATACAGCAATTCGTTGTAAACCAGTCGACTGTGCGGCATCCAAATCCAAATAACTTAGCCACAGCAAATACTCTAACCAAACTTTAGTACGACGTTTAGCACGACCACTTGAGGCATCTAAACTCACCCAATCTGAGTGCTTTTGCTGAGGCAATGTGATGTTCATGACCAAACCCGATTCAATCCGCCACTGACGTTGTGTTGTCGCAGTCACTTCAGGCGCATGACGCTTTAAGCGTGCTTTTAGGCTGTCTTGTTCAGCCAAGCCAATTTGCCATGCACTCAACTGAACCTTGCCAATCGGTAATTGATTTTGTAATAAGCCCATATCCTTCACTGCAACATCATGGGCAGCATGAAGCTCCGCCTTTTGTAAAAAATTTCGGATTTGATAACGTGCCAAACCATCCAAAATCAAAGGTTCATTCAATGCAGGAATCTCTTCTGCACTCAGATTTTCAACACCCAAGGTTCTTAAGTATAGTCGTGCTGGAAACGTAATATCTTGGATCCATTGTCCTGCATCTAATACCGTAATATCCTCTTGAACCAACGGATAAGGGGTATTCACCCAAGCATCACGTTGAGCTAATGCTTCAGCTTGACAAATCTGTTGTGCGACTTGAAACCATTGGTCCTGATAGCGAATATGGTGTTGAGATTCAAATCCTCTTGGCTCAAAAGGCTGTAAAGTATGCACATGATATAAAGATTGAATATGCTCAGGTACTTCAATTCCATCTAATGACACAGTTTGTGCTACAGCAACAGTAGTCAAATTCTCAGGGCTTGTATTTGATGTAGATGTTGATTGCAGTTGATCGGCTTGGCTAATAAAAGCAATATGATTAATTAACTCTTGTAATACGCTGGATGGGTCTCGAACCTCACCATCACTGACATCAAAGCCATTGTAAAATAACCATAGATTTTCTTGTGCCAATAATAAAGCATCTAAAAATGCACCTTGATCATCATCTAAACGTGAACGATCCCCCAACTGAGGTTTAAGAATCTGCATTAAGTCGAAAGGTACATGTACATCACGATCTGGGAACTTACCACCATCTAAATTTAACAATATGATTAGCTTATAAGGTAGTGGACGAATTTGTCCGATCTGACTAAATGTAATTTGTCCTGTTGGCAGAGCCTGATCAATTTGACCATCTAATAAGTTTTCAATTTCATTGAGTAAATACGTCAAAGGCAAGTCAATATCTTTGAGAATAGACTGTTCTTGTTCGTCATAAAAGCTGGCCAAAGTCAGCATCCTTTCTTGTTTTTTAACGATCTCACGTACCGTTTTTAAAGACTCGACACCTGCTTGTTCAAACTCAACGATATCCTGCATCAGTAATTTCAGCCATGCTTCCACATTACATTTTACTGTGGTTTGCTTGCCTAGCTCATGTGCAATCATCCAATCTCTACGATGATCGAAGTCCTGATAAATCTGAATTAACTGAGTGATCAGCTCAAAATCAGCTGTAAAGACTTGCGCATAACTCAATACACTTTCAAACAAGTTATGCTCGGGAATAGCCATCCCCAATGCCAAGCGATCGAGTGCAAATTTAAAACTAAAACGGAAATCATCATCGTCTTGACTCAACGAACGCTGTAAATGTTGCGCATCTAAACCACGTTTAAATCCAGCATTGATCAGCAATTCAATCATGCGTTCTGTATTAGCAACATCTAAATCGTAACGTAATTGGGTCGCAGTTAAGCTTAACCAGTCTGCAAAATCCTCAATACTAAAACGACTTTCAATCAGTTGAATACGTCCTAGCACAGCACGCCAAGCATTATGAGCATCCAATGCCGTAACCCCTGCAATTTTCACAGGCAGATAAACACTGTCTTGATGAGGTGTGTGGGGAAATACACTGCGGATCAATGGCTCAATTTGTTTTAAGTCTGGAACTAAAACCAAAACATCATTTGGACGGCGAAGATGATCTGGGGAGCTTTGTGCCAACCAATCAATCAATTGATCTCGAAGTACCTCAAGTTGCCTCAATGCAGAATGGCATACATGAATCTGGATCGAATCATCCTCTTTTGCAATCGGATAAGCATGTGCTTCTGGCTCAACCAAATAGAGAATATCGGACTGAAGTTTTGTCAATAAATTAATCGGTTCCTCATCGACAAAAGCGTCTACCCACTGTCCTTCTTCTCCAGAAGATAGATTTGAGAGAATCGAAAAATGATCTCGTGCTTGTTTGCCAAAACGTGTTAGTAGCGGATGACGAGATTCTCGAATTTCAGCATTAAAATTTAAGGTAAATTCGTCGAAAAACTTTTGAATATCCGCATCTGTTGCATTGGGATTTTTGCCAATAAAGCGTTCTTTTACTCTTAAATCGTATTGTTTTTTCCAATTTGGATCGACACTGTCTGCCCAATATTCTTGTGATGGATTGTAATGTAAGATCACCACATCCAAGTACTGTCCTAGTCGTCTTAAAAACTGTAATTGACTCGGAGGTAAATCCAGCAAGGTAAAGACAATCAGTTGACTTGGTAATTTTTTTAGAGCCTGTAGTCGTTGTTGATCATCGTCCATCACACGCCAAAAATCAGCGTCAATACTCTGTATTTCAATAAAATCATCATGAAATGTATGTTGCCATAACCAACGTTGCCAGTTTTCCAGTTCTTGTGCCTGATTCAGCGTAAATGCTGAAATCTGTTGATTGGTCTTAAAAAATTGCTGTTCTAAATTCAGCGCTTCGCCACGCCCCCATTGTGCCAACCAATTGCTTGGGCACTGACAAGCCTGATTCTGCGTACAACCTCTTACACAATCAGCACGATACAGCATATAGTGACTAAACAGCTTAGAAACTTGTTCAGATACCCAATACAACATACTTTGCTTTTTCAGTTGTTTGTCTAAACCTTGTTGTAACTGTGAGGCAGCGTCATAGATTCGTTGAATAATAGAATGCAGGGGATGGTCTTCAGCCAGACTATTTTCATCTTGTTCAATAAAGCTTTTTAAAGTCTGATAAATCCGCCATTTCATAATCAGACGTGGAATATTGGCTTTACGCACTTTGTCTTTATCATCAAGTACTTGTTGATAAGCAAACCATTGAAACCCACGAATACGTTGATGAAAGTGGCTATTGGCGCTAATGCCCTGTTGTTCTGCGATACGTTGACTCAACCACTCCTGTACCGCAGGACTAGGCACAATAAAATGTTGGCTTTGCAAAACTGCAAAAGGATGTTTAGATGGCCGAATGCTGTTTTGCAAAAGCCCTTGCACCAAGACATCAATGCGTTGGCTTTGAATCACATGTATTGCCATAATTCCTCAACTATCAATATTCTATTGTCTATGTTCATGCACAAAACATAAACATTCGCCACTATACAACAACAGCATACTATGGCATTTTTAAAACATTATTTGGAAATAACTTCACAATTTCAAGCTTAAACATGAGTTTCCAGAAATATGACAAAAAGCTTGAAACATAGGTAATTGATTTATGAAAATTGATAAAGTTCCAGACTCGATTGATCCAACATTAGACCTTGAAAACATTCGTGATGAATGCTTAGAACTTGTCAAAAAACGTTCTTATGTCTCTGCGGGTGCAGCAGTTGTTCCAGTGCCTTTTTTTGATGTTGTCATTGATGTCGGTATGTTGTCTTTCCTGATTCCTGAAGTCAACGCACGCTTTGGTTTAGCACCAGATCAAATCAGTGTATATGATCCTGCCACCAAAAAAATCCACTGGAATGAACTGCGCAAACGTGGTTTCGAATTTTCAGGCTTAGTGGTGGCTCGTACGGCTGTAAAAGCATCATTCAACAACATGGCTGCAAAAATTATCACTAAACAAGTGACTAAATTTATTCCGCTCGGTGGTTCAATTATCGCTGCAAGTTTGGGCTATATTGTCATGAAAAAAGTGGCTGAAGCACATGTAGAGGAATGTTATAAGCTCGCAAAAGGCATTCAGCAAAAACAACAAGCCAGCGTCGTTAAATATTCTTAATGTCTATTTAGACACTCATAAAGCGCGACTTAGTCCGCTTTATGAGACAAAAACAACATAAAAAATTAACATAGAAAAAGAAAATTTGTCATTCAAGCACAAAGCGATTTTTGATCCACGCCTCGACCTTTTTACGTTGAATCCCTTTGGTTACAGATAGATATGCAATCTTTTCAAAATTGAATTGTATATTTAAAAATTGCTCAACATGCGTCAAAAACAGGTTCAAATTCAACAGATCTACTGCTGGAAATTTCATCTGATCGATATCAATCGCAAATGTACCACTTTGTTTTAGAATGATCCGTTGTCGATTCAAAGAAAAGTCATTACTTACCTCGATACTATAAGTATCATTCAATGCTTCAGGCGAATTTAATCTGATTTCTAATCGATAACGACGGTTCTTTTCTTCATCAGTGAGTTCTTTCGGTGTCAACCATTCACCATCGGTTGTTAAAATAAATGAAATTGACCAATTCAACGGATCAACTGGATGAATATCTAAAATTGCTTCAATAATTGATAAGCAGGCAACTCAGGTAAGCGCTGATCATAATACTGTTGAATCTGTTCAACAGACGGATGGGGCTGCTCCAAGAAATTAAAAATTTCAAAAAGATTGGCTAAATAGGCAGGCTGATGACGAATATTTTCTAAAATAAAATCATCAAAATATTGAATGACCTCAGGATTTTTAGAGAAACTTAATACAACCCAGACCGCTCTTAAACTGCCGATATCATGATTACTTAAATCATAGAGCTCATTGCACAGTTGATATTTAGCCAAACAATTGAGCAAAAACTTATCGACCTCATTCGTAGAAAGTAGGTGCAATTTCTGAGCATTTTTACGATCAGGTAAGTATGAATCATTATCTAGTTTTCGAAGCAACTGCTGAACTAATTTTTCACTCGGCAGAGTTAAGTGCTTTTTATGATCAAGTAAAATCTTTTGTAATGTTCTCATACCTACCAACGCCTAAGAATTTTTAATCTGCTTTTAGCTGCTTGAGGATGGCTTTCAACACTTGAATACGCGCTGAATATTTGTCGTTGGTTGCCACTATATGCCAAGGTGCGTATTCAGTATCAGTTCGTTCAAACATATCCGCTGCAGCATTTAAGTAATCATCCCAATGCCCACGATTACGCCAATCTTCAGGTGTAATCTTAAAGCGTTTATGCGGTGTTTGTTCACGGGCTTTAAAGCGGGCTTCTTGCTCTTCTTTGCTGATCGCTAACCAGAATTTAACCAATACCGTTTGGTTGTCTGCCAAGTCCTTTTCAAAACGATTGATTTCATCATAAGCACGTTGCCATTCAGCAGGTTTGGCAAAGCCTTCTATACGTTCAACCAAGACCCGTCCATACCAAGTTCGATCAAAAATACTGATTTTTTCCTCTGGTTGAATCTTGGTCCAAAAACGCCATAAATAAGGTCGACGCAACTCATACTGTTCAGGTGCTGCGATGGTATAAATTTCGTATTCACGAGGGTCAAGATTTTTGACAATACGTTTGATTGCTCCACCTTTTCCTGCTGCATCCATACCTTCAAATGTCACCACAACATTTCGAGAATCGTTTCGCAACGCTTCTGAAACTTTTTTTGTGAGCTTTTTTAACTCATCCTTATACTGGTCTTTATCTAATTCATCTGTCGCTGGTTGTAATAATGCTTCTGGAACAGCCGTTTGTTTCCATTTGGTTCTGACCGTGGTTTTATGTTTTGGTAACTTTTTCAATGCTTGTAAAATATACTGGGCAAATTGCTGATCTCTTGAAATACAATCATCACAGTCAATGACGTACCAATCATCAGTAAATCGTTGTCGCAACTTTTGTACGGTGTCGTATTGTTTCTTATTGCGCCAATCTAACCCCATGAGCTTATGCCAACGTTGTTCAGATGAATCCATTGAATCTAAACGTTTCTGCAAGCTTTTCCATGGTAAGTCAAACCACACTTTAATCACATCGACATGATTATTTTTAAGGTCTTGTTCAAAAGCACGCATGTTTTCGATATAAGTATCGAACATAGTTTCATCTAAGGGCTTAGAAACATGCATAGCCGTTGACAACAAATCACTGTACCAATTCCCAAAAAAAATCTGGATTTGACCTTCAGATGGAATATGTCGTGCATAAGGCTGCCAAAAACTTTGTTTATTGCTAAATAAGCTCGGTGGATCTGCTTTGACACGTAAATAACGGGGATCAACCCATTCGCGTAACTGTTTAACAGCTTCCCCTTTACCTGCCAGCTCAATCCCACTGACTAAAATGACTAAACTTTTTGCATTGTTTTTGTCTTTGGAATTCTTTAACGCATATTGCGCCTCAATCAAATCAACGGATAATTCTTCTTCATCACGCAACGCAAACGGTAATTGTTCTTCAATCATCTGCTTCTCTACTTATCTGAAGGTTTTATCGAGTATACCCATTCACCAAAAGCAGAGTTATATATTTTCTGTACAAAAAAATGCATTTTTGCCGATTTAAAAATCCCACTGACCATATTTCTTGATTGTTTTATCACTTTTGTCATAGTGCTATCTCTAAACTAGCTTTATCCTGTAAATAAACGAAATTTAGAGTTTTTGTATGTCAAAACTTGCTGCACTTGATCAGCTTTTAGAACAATACCAACAATTCGGCTATCACACTGACCCGGTTTTAAAACAACGTCTACATGAAGCACAGGATTGGTTAAAAGGCCGTATCCAAAACACTCATCATGATTTGTTTAATCAAAAAGAAAATCAATTGATGGCGAAGTATTTCATCAATCGTTTATACGGTGGACCTGAATTTGATGATTTGGCGATACAGATTGAACGTTTGCTGAAATATGCACATAAAGCTGAAAAAATCATTCCTGAAAATGCCATTAAAACAGGTATGAAATCAGTCGGTTTAGCCGTACTTGCCATGCAACTTGATGAACAGGTCGCAGCACAACTACTTAAGGATTATCCAGTAAATCAAGTGATTGATGATGAAATGATGCGACTGACTTTGTTGAAATTAGATCAAGAGCAAGCTCGCCAACATCAGTTAAGCTTATTGGATGATTTAGGGAGTGCTCTCGATAAATATATGCGCTCATTCATCATGCATACAGCGTTTAAAATGTGCAAAGGCACCGCAGCAAAGTATAACTTTGAGTTGATGTATGACTTTATTGGTGAAGGTTTTGTAGCCATGAAACCAATGAAATCTGCTGCTAAGTTTATCCACGACTTTACTGTGAAAGAGCGGGAAATTGTTGAGAAAGTACATCGGGGAGATCCGAATCCTTTCCAAATCTAATCGGATTTGCGCCATCTTCAAACCGATCTTTCAGATCGGTTTTTGTATATTATTCATAACAATTGCATCATGAGGACTGCAAATTTTTGCAGAATCTGTCATTATGCAGTGCAATATAAAATTTCTTATTTTTGTGTTCAGGAGTGACTCAAATGTCGAATGAAAATCAAAAGCCAACAGCAACTGCTGAAACGGCAACAAATACAGACAAAGTGAGTCCATTTCTAAGCGAACCATTACCGCAAGGCGCTCCTCAAGGCCAACAACAATCCTTACAACACCAGTTGACGGATACGCCTGTGTCAGGGCAAGTGCCTAAATATAATCTGCCACGCGGTGCAAATACTGGCAATGTCGGTGCAACAACCCATTTCGGTTACTCCACTGTAAATAGTGAAGAAAAGGCACAAAAAGTTGCTGAAGTATTCCATTCTGTGGCAAGCAAATACGACATCATGAATGATCTTATGTCATTTGGTATTCATCGTTTATGGAAACGCTTTGCAATTAATATGTCTGGCGTGCGCCGTGGTCAGCACGTACTAGATATTGCAGGTGGAACGGGTGACTTAGCCAAAGTTTTCAGTCGTGAAGTTGGACCTACTGGTCATGTGGTCTTGTCAGATATCAATGAGTCGATGTTGAATGTTGGTCGTGATCGTTTGATCGATGCTGGCTGTACCAATGTTGACTTTGTTTTGGCAAATGCTGAAACTTTAGAACCTTTTGCTGACAACAGTTTTGACTTGCTTACCATCAGTTTTGGCTTACGTAATGTCACCGATAAAGATGCTGCCTTACAATCTATGTATCGTGTCTTGAAGCCAGGTGGCCGTTTGCTCATTCTTGAATTTTCTAAACCTGTGTTTGAACCATTTTCAAAACTATACGATCTCTATTCATTTACCGCATTGCCGATCATGGGTAAAATTGTGGCGAATGACTCTGAAAGCTATAAATATTTAGCAGAATCAATTCGAATGCACCCAGACCAACGTACACTAAAAGGTATGATGGAAAATGCGGGCTTCCAAAACTGTGATTATCAGAATTTAACAGGTGGTATCGTTGCGGTACACCGTGGTTTCAAACTGTAATTTTCCAAAATAGCACAAGCAAGGTTGGGTTATGTGGTCAATTCTGGCACTCGGTGCAGTTGAACGATTAATCAATCATGGGATTAATTTGGATGCGATTACCCGTATCCAATTTAATCAGTTACAAGGCAAACTGTTACGTGTCGTTATTGATGCGCCTCAGCTTTCTGTCGATGTTTTTTTTGATGAACATAAAGTTCGTCTTGAACCGACCGTAACGGGCAAAAGTGAAACGCCTTCTGTTTTTGAACAGCGTCCTTTTGATCAAAGTTGCAATATTTCAGACGCTACAGCGACATTGCATGTTAAAAATGTGGTTGAGTTAGTCAAGTTATTTATTGCGGATGAGATTGGCAATATTCCACTACAGGGCGATTATCATCTTTTGCAAGATATTCAAAAGATTATCCAGCAAACTGAACCTGATTTAGCATCACACTTAAGTCCATGGATTGGGCCTGCACTTGCCCATGAGATTGGCAAGATTCAATTCGCACCTCAGCACTTAAAACGCTCTTTACAAAGCCATTTATTTTTTGCAGAAGACTTCTTAAAAGAAGACAGTGGTATATTTGCTCCACGTTGGCAAATGGATGATCTGCAACACGATACGCGTCAGCTCAATCAAAATATTGATCGTATCGAAGCAAAAATCAAACAACTTCAAGCGCAACTTCATCCACACCAAGATCAGGTAAGTTAATTTATGATTCCGCACATTGCCCGTTTATTCGAACTTTGGCGTATCGCAGCGCACTATAGACTCGACACACTGGTTCCTGCGGAAGAGTTGCCTGAAAAAGCCCGTCATGCGCTGTCTTTAATTCGTTTACACCCTGCTGCATGGTCGAGTAAAGAACGTAAAAATCCACTTAAGCTGAAAGAAGCTTTAGAAGAAATGGGGCCTCTTGCGATTAAAATGGGGCAGTTGCTGTCTACACGACGTGATTTAATTCCACCTGGAATTTTACAGCAATTGGTTTTACTACAAGATCGGGTAAAACCATTCAGTTCTGATGTCGCAAAAACACGAATTGAGCAATCGCTGAAAGCCAATATTTCAAGCATTTTTGCACGTTTTGATGAACAGCCTTTAGCTGCGGCTTCAATTGCACAAGTCCATACGGCCGCTTTACATGATGGTCGTGAAGTCGTGGTAAAAGTGACTCGTCCAGATATTCGCAGTCAGATTTTACAAGACTTTGAAATTTTACAATGGCTCGGTGCAAGCTTGGAAAAACGCCTTGAAGCGGCACGGGCAGTACATTTATCTGAAATTATTCAAAATTATCGTCAAGTCATCTTAAACGAGCTCGATCTGACACTCGAAGCAGACAACACTCGCCGTATGCGCCATTACTTCACAGGCTCAAGCATGATGTACGTGCCTGAAGTCTATATGGACAGCAAAGATGTTATGGTGGCTGAACGCATCACTGGTGTTCCGATTTCAGATATAGAAACATTTGAGCGCTTGGGTATGGATCGTAAGGATCTTGCCGAAAAAGGTTTAACCATTTTCTTTACTCAGGTGTTCCGAGATAATTTTTTCCATGCAGATATGCACCCTGGAAATGTATTTGTTGAGACCTTAAACCCAAGTCATCCACGCTATATCGCGCTGGATTGTGCAATTATGGGAGAGTTGTCTAAGCAAGACCAAATGACCGTTGCTCGCATGTTATTGGCGGTCATGAACAGCGACTTTATGCAGTTAATTCAAATTGTGCATCAAGCGGGTTGGATTCCACCGGGCACGGACCAAGATGCGTTGGCTCGAGAAATGCGTCGTACTGTTGGACCGATGGTGTCCAAAGCAATGCATGAATTAGACTTTGCTGGGATTTTAATTCAGGTCATGGATATCGCTCGACGTTTCCATTTAGAAATCCCACCACAATTAATGTTATTGCTAAAGACTTTGGTACATGTAGAAGGCTTAGGAACGGACTTATACCCTGAGCTAGATATTTGGAAGTTAGCAAAGCCTATTCTGACTGAATGGGTCAAAGCCCAAATGAATCCGCAGAAAAACTTAAAGGAGTTGGGACAAAAAATTCCTGATTTACTTTTAGGTGCTCAGGATTTTCCAACATTAATGGTTGATAGTTTAAATGGTTTAAAAAATCAGTCTGCATGGCACGCCAAACAACTACATGAATTGCAAATGATGCGCTTAGAAGTTGAGCATCAACAAAAACGGAGTTGGATTTTTGGCAGCCTCATGGCGATTTTACTATCAATTGCCATCATTGCGCCTTGGTACATTTCGATTATTTTAATTATTTTGGCCAGTATTTTAGCCATTTGGCGGATCGCCAAATAATATGAACAGGCCTATTCAATGAATAGGCTTTTTTATTTGAGTGACTGCAAAGTCATCTACTGACATCTCTCGCCATTGTTGAAAATACCGCTCAACTTAAAATAAAACATCCGTTTGAGTGAGTGTCGCAATGATTCAGATTTTACAGAAACGCCCTTCTGCTTTAACCCTTCGTGCAGGCTCACTCGCCAAACAACTCCTCGAAAAAGAAGGATTGCAGTCACAACACGTGGATATGATCCCCGGTGCAGCAGGAGGTCCAAAAGGCATTGGACTGATGGGGCTTGATCAAGCGATTTTTGGTGATTTTCTACAACGTGCCAAACAACGGCGCTTTCTCATCGGTTCATCCGTTGGTGCATGGCGTTTTGCAGGAATATTAGCACAGGGAGAACAACTCGGACCTGAGCGATTGGCTGAGTTATATATCCATTTACCTTTTCATAAAAAGATGAAGATCGCAGAGATTGAAAAAATATCTCGGGAGATGTTGTACAGTATTTTAGACCACCAAACCCAAAAACTGGTCGAGCATCCGGATTATCACCTCACCATTATTTCAGCCAAAGCAGAACATTTATTTCAAAGTGATCAGAAGCTTGCACTTTATGGTTCTTTATTGGGCATTATCGGCAGTAATGCTGTTTCTAGGCAACATCTCAGTAAGTTTATGCAACGCGTAATTTGTCAGCCAGCACAATTTCCACAATTTAAAATTCAAGATGACGCTTTTAAAACACATTATTTAAATTATGACCAAGACAATGTGGCAGATTGGCTCATGGCTTCAGGTTCAATTCCTGCAGTTACGCCAGCAGTCAAAAATATCGCCAATGCACCTCAAGGTGCATATCGTGATGGTGGTTTGATTGACTATCACATCGACTTGCCTTTTGAAAGTAATGGCATTGTTTTATATCCACATTTTACCGACCGAATTATTCCGGGTTGGTTCGATAAAATGTTTAAATCTCGAACTGCAAATCCTCAAAACCAAGCGAGAACATTACTGATCTCGCCCTCTCAAGCCTATTTAGAATCATTAGCTCTAGGGCGTTTACCTGACCGTAAAGACTTTGTAATAAAAGGTTTAGATGATCAAAAACGGATCACACTATGGAAACAATCCGTCGCAGAAAGCCAGCGACTGGGAGATGAGTTTTTAGAATTGATCGAAAAGCAGAACTGGGCTGAACATATACAGGACTTATAGTCACTGATTTTTATTTACAATCAAAACAACAAGGATGTTGTACAAAATAAAGTGTGTTGATCACTGTTTTTTTGTTAAATTTGAACCATTCAAAATACTTATGCCAATAATGACTCAAAATAAGATTCCAAAATTTGCCATCGTTGGAGCAGGAACAGCTGGGCTTGCCGCTGCAATTTTACTCGCACAACAAAATATTCATGTCACCATTTTTGAAAAAGCGCATGCACTTGAACCTGTTGGTGCTGGCTTATTACTACAACCCTCCGGTTTGGCTGTCTTTGAGCATCTCGGGGTTTTAGAAGAGGCTTTGAAACTAGGTGCATTGGTTACTGGTTTAGAGGGGCAACTTGCCAATGGATTTAAGTTGGTCGACAGTCATTACGTACAAGCCCATCCAGATTTTTATGGTCTAGGTATCCACCGGGCCGCCTTATGTCATGTATTAGAAAAAAAATGTCATGAATATGCTGAATTGATCACATGGCACATGAATACTGATATTGATCGGCTTGATGAATCTTCACATGAAATCCGAGTCATCGGTACACAACATCATGAATATTTTGAAGACGTATTTGATAGTGTGATTATTGCCAATGGTGCACGAAGTCAACTGAGACCTCGTCAATGGGTTAAAGTTGATCAAGCTTACCCATGGGGAGCCAAATGGACCATAGTGCCTGAATGTTTAACACTGGATACGCAGATCCTGCATCAATTTTATGACCGCGCTAAAATAATGATGGGAATCCTGCCCACAGGTGCTATTCCAAACCAACCACAACAACGACTTTCGAGTATTTTTTGGAGCCTTCCCAGCAACCAATTAGAAGGTTTTTTGCCCGATCAGCACGCACGTTCCGTATGGCTCAAAGAAATTTCTCAACGCTGGAAGCCTGCAGCAGATTGATTAGAGCAAGTCATCGCCAATCCAGAGGAAAAACAACAATGGCTTTCAGCCAATTACCGTGATGTGGTGCTCTTCAAATTTGGTGAAGGGCGTATTGGAATTATAGGTGATGCTGCACATGCAATGAGTCCACAACTTGGTCAAGGTGCAAATATGGCACTCTTAGATGCGTGGGCTTTAGGACAAGCTGTTCAGCATGCAAAAGAACATCAAACTATTGATCATGTAAAGCTTTGGCAAAACTACCATCAGCATCGGAAAAGCTCGACAGACTTTTATCAATTTCTAAGTCGCTTACTCACACCACTCTATCAATCTGATCTCTGGTGGGCAGGTCGTTTGCGAGATATTAGTTTTTCATGGATGTATCGAATTCCATATTTTCGTAAAGAGATGGCCATCACCGTAACAGGATTAAAGTCAGGAATGTTGAGTCAAATGAAGTATCAGGATATTGCACAATCTTTAGGGAACCCAAAAAAATGATGATCAAAGCAAAACAATGCGATAGTGCTGTAACCAATCTTGTTCGATAAAATTATGCTCGTAAAAACTGTACTAGCTCAAACCAGATCTGACAGTTACCCATTTTTTAGTGTGCCTGTCAGGTTAAATTTGAGCTAAATTCTTCTCAGCCCAAATTCGCTTCCCATCAAGTACTGTTTCCAGTGGTGTGCGACC
>WNDP01000081.1 GCA_009912575.1 Acinetobacter bereziniae | reverse complement strand
CATCACGAATGATTTTTTTTGCATCAGCATTCAATTCATCCGATTTCATCGACTGAAGAATGTCTAAAATTTCAATATCGCTTAATGATGCAGAAGAATCTGTCATGGGAGTCCTAAAACAAAAAAATAGAACTGATATTTTCGCATAATTTTAAAATTAAATCAGAGTTAATATTAACCGCTGATTTATTAAGGATTCAGGTTCAAATATCAACTAAAGATCATTCTAAATAGTCCATATCAAACAGTGACAGAACTTTGATCAATCTTTTATTAAAAACAATTGGGTGACCTCAGTCTTTTTTAAATGATGATTTTTCAATCAGTTTAGTTATTCGATTTTTACTGTCGATTTTTACTGCCGATTTTTTATTGGATGATCCACATTAAATTACTTGGATAATCATCTACTCACAAATTTATGCTTTCCTCAACGCTTTTTTTTTGCTATTGATTTGATATCGCAATAAAAAATAGTGAAACTCATGAAAGCTGTTGCCTATAAAAAACCTTTAGCAATTTCAGAAGCTCAGGTTTTTTCCGAAGTTGAAGTCGATACCCCCATCGCAACAGGTCACGATCTTTTGATTGAAATCAAAGCTATTTCAATTAATCCTGTCGATATCAAAATGCGCCAACGCACCTCACCTGATAATGAAACATGGAAAATTCTAGGCCACGATGCGGTTGGAGTTGTAAAAGCGATTGGCGACAAGGTTCAAAACTTTAAAGTTGATGATGAAGTCTTTTATGCAGGTACAAATCAAAGACAAGGTTCTTATGCAGAATATCAATTGGTTGATGAACGTATTGTAGGCTTAAAACCTCAATCCATCAGCAATGCAGAAGCTGCTGCTCTACCTCTAACATCATTAACTGCTTATGAAATGTTATTTGATCGTTTAAAAATTCAAGATACCAAGCAGGACAAACCGATCCAGGACAAACCGATCATTTTGGTCATTGGTGCGGCTGGTGGTGTGGGATCAATTACTGTACAACTTCTCAAAGTTTTAACTGAGTTTACCGTGATTGCGACGGCATCCCGATCAGAAACCAAAGCATGGCTGCAAGAAATTGGGGCAGATTATATCGTAGATCATAGTCAGCCCTTAGAACAACAAATTTTAGATCTGAATATTGGTGCGCCTCACTATGTGTTTTCAATCAATGGTACTGGACGCTATACACAAGCGATTGCCAATTTGATTGCGCCACGAGGACATTTTGGTCTGATTGATGATCCTGAAAATTTTATTATTAATCCTTTTAAAATTAAGTCAATCTCAGTTCATTGGGAGTCGATGTTCACACGCTCTACATTCCAGACCAAAGACATGACACGACAAGGTGATATTTTGAATAAAATTTCAAAATTAATTGATGATCAAAGAATTAAGACGACCTTGGGGCAAAACTTAGGCACAATCAATGTGGAGCATGTGATTCAAGCCCACACGATGATTGAGTCAGGACACAGCATTGGTAAAATTGTTTTAGAAGGCTTTTAATTGTTCTAAACTCAGTTGATTTTAATCGCTTAAATCTCCCTATATTGATTTAAGCGATATTATTTATTTACTTTTAGAGCATCAAATTAACTTAAAGTATTACGATAAAAGCATGATTTTAAATTACTTCTACCACAACTTTACCAATATGCTCACCCGTATCCATTGATGCATGCGCAGCTTGAATTTGATCGAATTTGAATGTTTTATAAATCATTGGTAAACATTCGCCTTTCTCCCAAAGCGGAACAACATGCGTCATTAAGCCTTGAGCAATTTCAGCTTTTTCAGCGGTATTACGTGCACGCATCGTCGAACCTGTGATGGTGAGGCGTTTCATCATGATTTGCCCCAATTTCACCTCTTTAGCCTTTGCTCCACCGAGAAAAGCGATATAAACCAAACGTCCATCTCGACGCAATAGGTTTAAGTTTTGATCTAGATAAGGCGCACCGACCATATCAAGAATAATATCGACCCCGGCATTGTCTGTTTTTTCCTGAACAACTTGTTCAAAATCTTGGGTTTTATAATTAATGGCATCAGTTAAATGTGCGATCGCTTGGATTTTTTCATCTGAGCCAACCGTTGCGAAGCTTTTTAACCCCAATGATTGTGCCAACATTAAAGCAGTTGTACCAATACCACTTGCTCCACCATGTACTAAGAGCGTTTCACCAGCTTTGGCGTGTGCCATTTGAAATACATTTGCCCAAACGGTAAAGAAGGTTTCAGGTATCGCTGCCACTTGGACAAAACTGACTGATTCAGGAATTGTGATCGTCTGAGATTCAGGGACTACACAGTATTCGGCATAACCACCGCCATTGGTGAGTCCGCAAACCTTATCTCCCAATTTAAATAAAGTAACATTTTCACCTACTACAACTACTTCACCTGCCACTTCCAAACCAGGCACAGGGGTAACACCTTGGGGCATTGGATAAAGTCCTTGACGCTGTAAAATATCAGGACGATTGATACCAAAAGCATGAACTTTTACCAAGACTTCATCTGCTTTAGGCTGAGGAATTTCGACATGCGTATAGGCCAGTTTATCAACTCCACCTGGCTCAGTAATAATGACCTGCTGCATACGATTTGTAGACATATTTTCTTTCCTGATTCATAATTTTGGTACTTTCAGTATTTGAACATAAACCATCAAGTCTGCAAATAATTCTTCACTAAGGTCTACAAATAAGGCTTTAGACATTCATTAGAAAAAATAAAATAACTTTTTATCATTTTTTGTTAATTTAACACTTGATTCATACTACAGTTTTGATATGCTCAAACTAATCATAATGAATGTGATTAAGCTTCAACCAAAAATGAGTCATAAAAATAATTTTAAAAGATATTGTCAAGGAGACGATAAAAATGCGAATCAACAAAGTACTCATCGCGCTGATGTCCGTTTATTTACCAAGCTCTGCACTCTATGCCGCAGCACTAGATCGATCAGGACAATCTATTTCTGCATTTCTACAACCAGGAAATTATTTTGAAGCAGGAATTTCCGTGCTAGACCCGACTGTAAAAGGAAAAGAGGCAGATACCTCTGAAACACGTAGACATATCTCAGATATGGGAGATGATTATTATTTTCCATCTGCAGCAATCAAACTACAAGTCACAGATAACGTTTCATTTGGTTTATTATATGACCAACCTTTTGGTGCAGATGCAGAATACACAGGAAATAATGTTTTTGTTTCATCACCAAATGATACAGTATTGCCCCAAGCACGTTTAAGTGCAATTCGTACCAGTACTATTGATGCTACATTTAACGGATTGGTCAGTGCAGGGCAAGCAGATCCCACCAAAGGCGTAGTCGCAACAGCATTAAAATCTCAAAACCCTAATATAGACTTCTCGACCACTGCTGGTTTAACACAACTCAATCAAACAATTGCAGGCTATAACACCAACCCAACAATTAAAGCAGGAATTGATGCTGCATTAAAAAACGGCATTACCAATCGAGTCGATCAAGGTATTGCAGCGGCCAATGCAAGTCTAGGCAAAGGCAACACCAAAGTTAAGGTTGACACACAAAGCTTATCAATGGTTTTTGGTTTTCAACCCACTCAGAATTTTAATATTTATGGGGGTGCGGTTTACCAAACTGTAAAAGGAACAACCAGTCTACGTGGTCAAGCCTATAGCATATACAATGGCTATGACAGCAAAATTAAGGAAACCAGCGGTGTAGGATGGTTAGCAGGAGCAGTATTCCAAATTCCAGAGATTGCTTTAAAAACGTCGGTCACCTACCGTTCTGAAATTGATCATAATGCCAACGAACAGGAAAACATTTCAGCGCTTGGCGCACTCGCACTGCTTCCTGGTGGACAAGCGGCTATCAGTAAAATTCAAAATATGAGTGGGAAAACTCGTATTACTACTCCTCAATCTGTTAACTTAGACTTCCAATCGGGCATCATGGCAGATACCGTTGCTTTCGCCAATGTCCGTTGGGTTAACTGGAAAAACTTTACCATTCGTCCATTAAAATTTGGCGCAGTTTCTGAAGCAATCGGGCCTTTAGTTGGCAAGCCGAATGGGTTTAATCTAGCAGATTATTCTAAAGATCAAATTTCAGCTACTGTTGGTGTCGGACGTAAAGTCAATGATCACTGGGCTGGTAATGTTTCAGTGGGTTGGGACTCCGGTGCGGGTAACCCGGTCACCACTTTAGGACCAACAGAAGGTTACTGGAATGTTGGCTTAGGTCTGCAATATAGCCCAACACCAGCAACCTTTATTGCAGGTGGTGTCAAATATTTCTGGTTAGGTGATGCCAAAGCACAAACCTCCTCTCAAGTGGGTACTGATGCGTATGTTGCAGAGTTTAAGGACAATAATGCAATCGCTTATGGCCTGAAAATGGGTTATCGCTTCTAATCTTCTAACGCTTACTCAGCATATAATTCTTCAAGTTTTACATGCTTTTTTTTTTTGTCTAAATTAGAGCCCCTTACGCCTATTGGTTGTTTTTTGTTTGCTATTTTAAATTTTACCCTGATAATATCCAAACACAAATTAATTTTACCCAAATAAAATATCAATAGGTTTTAAAATGAATACTGAAACAACCTACACAGCCTTTATAGGTCATCAGCAATTAATCAGTGATCAACTGCTTAACGTGGCATTGATGATCAAACAACAAGGCGATATATATCTACACCTGTTCTGATTTTTAACGATCAGACAGGTCAACAGATTGATGTCAATATCATCGGTTCTGAACTTGATCTTCGACAACGTTATGGTGAGCCTGAGGTTGTTAAAAAAGTGGGGCGACCAAAGTTAGGGGTCATTTCTCGTGAAATCACCTTGCAACAAAAACATTGGGATTGGTTGGATCAACAAAATTCAAGCGCGTCTGCCGTTATTCGAAAGTTGATTGACCAAGAGCTGAATAATCCGCTTTCTGAAAGCAATAAGATGATGGCCAAACAAGCTTTAGATCGTTTTATGACTGCAATGTCTGGCAATATTTCACATTATGAAGAAGCCACTCGAGCTTTGTATCGAGACGATCAAGAAAGCTTTATTGCTTTGGTTGAAAATTGTCCTGAAGATATCAAGACATATTTATTGGCTAAATCAAATTATGCATTTTAGGGAAAAGATCCTTAAACAGATTGAAATGCTCGAAGTCCATTGGACAAGAGCATTTTTTATGACTGGTTTTTAATGACTTATTTTCAATATCTTTGCATTATGGTCATATACAATGCATGGTTATCTCTGCTTTTCTGAATCATCACAAGCTTGTTCTAAGCGTTGCATCGCCATTGGGTCCATCGGTGCAGTCATCATTGCATGATAATGGCGACACTCTTTGGTGGGTTCATATATTTTCGGTTTGTTTGAAGCACAGGCTGTTAATACAGAGACGATCACGACAAGGAAAATTACTTTCATTAGATTTTCTCCATTCAAAACTTAAGCCCAATTAAAACTAAATTTTCTAGTTTTTACTGTACTTACTCTGTTTTATTCGATTTTATAATGATGCTGGTATGATGGTCATACTTGTTCAATTACATGATAAATTGAATATTTTAATGCTCACATCAAGGGTATTTATAATAAAGTCAATCACTTAACTAACATCTTTAAATAATACCATTCAAGAAAACTGATATAATATCACCAATCTGTTAAAAACAGATACAGTAAATATAATTTCTAGATTCATAAAATCAAAGTGATCAACATATTGTCTGATGATATAAAGCTTGCAATACACTGCTTTAGCGCTAAAGTTTAAATTGATTTGCGTAGGCGATACTTTACTTCGCAGGGGAATTTTCAAAGCTTATGCTGTAAACAAAACAGTGCTTTGTTTTTGCTCAAGTCAAAGGATATATTTATATCGCCTTTGACCGACGGTGACATCCATACCGCCAACTGCGATAGCGATATGAGGTAAAATTGGCTGATAAAAAAGCAAAGACCATTTCATTTATATTAAGTTAATAATATTGATTGGTATAAGAACAGCTATTCTAGATTAAATTTGTGTTGTGTATTAAGCGTACTCTTTATCATTTCTTTCAAAAATAAACCCGCCATATGGTGGGTTTATTTAAATATTTTTTAAGAATTAAAGACGAACCAATTCCACAATTTTCTCAGCCAAGGCTTCAACAGTGTCTTGAGCAAATGTAACATCAGCGCCCTGCTCAACATCAGTCACTACCACAACCCCTGTTTGACGAAGTAAGCTGACTTGATCATTTGATAGACCCGCTTTTGCAATAGCAACAACGCCTTGCTGAATCAACAAGCTTTCGAGTGCTTGTGCATTTTCAAGCACTTGTACAGAAACAGCTACAACTGCTGGTTTTTGACCTAAACGTGCAGCACGTGCTTCAGCAGTCACAGGTTCATTATGCGCCGTCCATTCAACTGCAGCTTCAACCAATCCTGCACCGACAGTGACGTTGCTTAAACGATCAATAAAAATGAATGAACCTGTATAACGACTGTCATGATAACGATCAAATACAACAGGCGCATCAAACTCAATCGTCACATCAGCAATCGCATTTAAATCAAGCTGTTCAACTTGAATTTTTTCCAAGGTATTCACATTGGTACGGTAGTTAATTTTTGCAACTTTTGCAGGAATCGTTTGTGTACCGAACTTCACATTGTAAAGTTTGCCCAGCACTAAAGGCTGATCCGTCATCCAGACCACTGTAGCACGAGCAGAACGTGAAATAAGTGGTTGTTCGCCTGCTTTGACCAAGACATTACCACGAGAAATATCAATTTCATCATTCAAGGTCAAAGTTACAGCTTGACCAGCAATAGCATGCGCTAAATTGCCATCAAAAGTGACAATTTCTTTTACTGTTGATTTTTTGCCTGAAGGTAAAGCCACGATCTCATCGCCAACTTTTACTTCTCCTAATGCAACCGTACCACAGAAACCACGGAAGTCGAGGTTAGGGCGATTGACATATTGCACTGGAAAACGGAATTCATGTTTGCTGACATTATGTGTGATTTCAACCGTTTCCAACGTTTCCATCAAAGTTTGACCTTGATACCACGGTGTATTTGGTGATTTGTTCACAACGTTATCACCGTTCAACGCTGAAATTGGTGAGAAGATGATATTGGCAGGTTTACGATCGCCCAATTGATTAACAAAATTGTTGTACTCAACTTGAATTTCATTGAAACGTGCTTCAGAAAAATCAACCAAGTCCATTTTGTTAATCGCAACCACAATATTGCGAATCCCTAAAAGACTTGCGATAAAAGTATGACGGCGAGTTTGTGTTTGGACACCATAGCGTGCATCAATCAGGATGATGGCAAGGTCAGCAGTCGATGCACCTGTAGCCATATTACGTGTGTATTGCTCATGCCCTGGTGTATCGGCAATGATGAACTTACGTTTTTCTGTTGAGAAATAACGATAAGCCACATCAATGGTAATCCCCTGTTCACGTTCTGCTTGTAAGCCATCAACAAGTAAGGCCAAGTCTGGTGCGTCACCTGTTGTACCCACTTTTTTTGAGTCACGCGTCACGGCTTGTAATTGATCTTCATAAATCAATTTTGAATCATAAAGCAAGCGACCAATAAGGGTTGATTTACCATCATCTACATTACCGCAAGTCAAAAAGCGCAGTAGGTCTTTATTTTCATGCTGTTTTAAATATGCCAGGATATCTTGGCTAATCAATTCTGATTGATGAGACATTGCTCAAAGCTCCACAATATTTTGAAATCGGTTGCTATATTTTTAAATCCTCCCAAGTCCTCCATTGATAAAGGAGGACTCTCCTGCATTTTGTTGCTTGAGTTTCCCCCTCTTTTATAAAGAAGGGTTAGGGAGAGATTCATATAAAAAATTCTTAGAAATAGCCTTCTTGCTTTTTCTTCTCCATCGAACCAGCTTCATCATGATCAATCATACGACCTTGACGCTCTGAGCTCGTCGCTAGAAGCATTTCTTGAATGATTTCAGGCAATGTTGTTGCAGTTGATTCAACTGCACCTGTTAATGGATAACAGCCTAAAGTACGGAAACGTACCGATTTCATTTGTGGAACTTCACCTTCTTTTAAGCGCATACGCTCATCATCCACCATGATCAGCGTACCACTACGTTCAACTACTGGACGTTCAGCAGCCAAATACAAGGGTACCAAAGGAATACTTTCCTGATAGATATATTGCCAAATGTCTAACTCTGTCCAGTTTGACAATGGGAAAACGCGAATACTCTCGCCTTTGTTCACTTTACCGTTATAAAGATTCCAAAGTTCTGGACGTTGGTTTTTAGGATCCCAACGATGTTTAGAATCACGGAAAGAATAAACACGTTCTTTAGCACGTGACTTTTCTTCATCGCGACGTGCACCACCAAATGCAGCATCAAACTGATATTTATCCAAAGCCTGCTTTAGGCCTTGGGTTTTCATAATATCAGTATATTTTGAACTGCCGTAATCAAATGGATTAACGCCAGCATCTTTACCTTCTTTGTTTTGATGCACAATCAGATCAAAACCGTGTTCTTTTGCCATGTTGTCACGGAATTTGATCATGTCCTTAAACTTCCAGCCTGTGTCGACATGCAACAGTGGGAAAGGAAGCTTTGCAGGATAAAATGCTTTTAAAGCAAGATGCAGCATCACAGCTGAGTCTTTACCAATTGAGTAAAGCATCACTGGATTTTCAAACTCAGCAGCAACTTCACGGATAATATGAATACTCTCAGCTTCAAGCTGTTTAAGATGAGTAAGTCTTTCCTCAGATATAGGCATTGACAGCACCAGCTCACAAAAACGTGTACTTATTACACATATTAAAATTTATATTCATTATAGTGATTTACATCGCAACCCTTTTGCTTGTTTTTTATATTCATATATAAAAACATCATAAGAAAAAAATAGGAAATCACCATGTCCACACAAATTATTGACTTAGAGGCGCTTGATTTTGAACAATGGCTCCCTCTTTGGCAGGGCTATTTGACATTTTATAATGCACAGCTGAGTGATGAACAAATAAGATTATCTTGGAAGCGAATCACAAATCCAGATCAAACCGATATGTTTGGCTTTGCCATCCAATTAAATGGTAAAGTGGCTGGTTTTGTACATTTGATTTCTCATCCCAGTATGTGGACGAATTTATCTTATTGTTATTTGCAGGATCTTTTCATCGAAGAACAATTTAGAAATCAAGGTTTAGCTCGGCAATTAATTGAGCATTGTGTTATCAGATCTGTACTGGAAAATTTGATCGAATCTATTGGCTGACTCAAGAGTCTAACATTACAGCTCAACATCTATATGATCGTATTGCAGCTAAAACAGGGTTTATTCAATATAAAAAAGCGTTAGCTTGATCAAATTATGGATTTATTCAACTTATCGAACTGTATACCTCAAGAACCAGTGGTATACAGTTCAAATCAAGATAACTTAATGACCCAATAACGATTTATCTAAAGGAATTTCAATACCTACAGAAGCACCAGCATCGTTGCCGTGTACATCCGAATCGCTGACCCAACCATTGATTTTTAAAGGCATGGTCGGTTTAATATAATGCGTCCATGTCAAATCCAAAGCTTTAATCTTATCCTTTTCAGGGAATGCGAGATTAATTTCACGATCGCCAAATATTCCAGCTGATTGATTTACTTTGGCATACATTACACGTCCTGATAAACGATTCATCACATCAAAACGAATATCTCCACCTACAGAAATCATTTCGCCATCACCGCCCATTGCATGTCCGAGTGGGAAACCTTGCTGATAATAACCATCCCCGTAGACACGATGACCGTAAGAAATTCCAACTGGATCGCCATTTGTAGTTGTATCCGCCCATTCAGCATAAAACTGAACTGGCATATTTTTAAAGCTAGTCGAATAATCCGCACCTGCTAAATACATTTTCTTAGAAGGTAATAATCCTGCTTCATCTTCACCTACATATTGGCCATAAAAACTGACCGGCACATTCAATAAGGATTGAAGATTTAAACGGGCATCAAAACCTGCGATTTGATTGGATTTATCTTCATCACCATTTTCAAAGTTATCATTGCCTTTGATTGCATTCCAAAGAGAACTCCAACTTTCTGGACGTCCATCTCCCCCCCATTGCAAAATACGCGAAGCCCCTAATTCTAAATAAGGTAAGGGTTGAGCCGTCAAACGGAATCCCAAAAGTTTAGCATCAGGCACAGCTTTATAATCTTCTAACTGTCCAGCAAATGCTTGATATTGCCAAGGTCCAATCCAAGACAACCATTTAGATTCAAAAGCTTTTTGCTCAGCACGTTGTGCTGTAAAACCATATACAGGGCGGCTAGCATCACCACGAATCAAGCTTCCATCATGTCCAGGTCCCCAATAAGTTGGAATTTGACCTGCAATCACCCATTGATTCCACAATTTTCCAGCAATGTAAGAGCCTTCAACATTTACGTCACGGCGATTGTCAATCTGAGGGTCTTTTTCGCCATTCACACGTAGCTTGGCATCCCAGTTTTCACCACCACCATTAAACTCAAGTGACCCAACATATTGTGCTTTTTCACGATCACCAAAAGCTTGCGGAATATTTTTCTGATCTGTTTCTGCAAATAAACCCAGTTTTGCTGTTTGATTATCAGCTTTTAATGCATTTTGAATTGAATCAATAACTTTTTGTTGTGTGTTGTTCGAAATCTTTGCTTGAGATAATGCACGTTGAATTTCATCACCACTCATCGGCCAAGTTGAAGTGCTGATTTGAATGACACCTTGTTGATTTAACCAGTTTAAATCTGTACGGATATCTTGATTATTTAATACAATTCCCTGAGCCAAAACAGGTAAAGACATTCCAAATAACACAGCAGCATACAGTGCTTTTCTTAAATACATGCTCATTTTTCTCAAGTGTGATTTACTGCCACACCATAGTTATTTTAAAAGTTTTTTTCAATGGTGAAATTGTGTTATTAACATTTCAAAAACTCATACATCATTCGAAAAAAAAGTGTACCGAAGTACACTTTTTAATATTTTAAATACTATGACAACCAATATTCATTTTCAGAAAAATCAATACGACTGCTTTTAATTAAATACTTTTAACAATAACCAGAACAATCCACCAGATAAGCAAATGGTTGCAGGTAAGGTAAAGATCCAAGCAGAAAGAATGGTTTTAACAGTCGCAAAATTTAAGCCAGATTTATTGGCAACCATCGTTCCTGCAACAGCGCTATTGAGTACATGCGTTGTTGATACAGGTAAACCGAAGCCATCCGCAGCAGCAATGGTTGTCATTGCGACCAACTCAGCAGACATCCCTTGACCATAAGTCATGTGATGTTTACCGATACGCTCACCTACAGTCACCACAATACGCTTCCAACCCACCATCGTGCCTAGACCTAAAGCCAAAGCAACAGCAACTTTCACCCAGTTCGGAATATATTGTAGAAATGAATCGAGATTCTTGCGGTATTCTTTCACGACTTTTGTTTGAGCTTCATCCATTTTTGGAAGCTGTTCTGCTTTATCCAAACGCTTGAATGCTGTTGTACTTAAGTACATATCATTTCGTAAAGATGATACTTCAGCTTCTGGAATATCCTGAAGATTTCCAAACTGACCTACACGCTCACCCAAATGATCGGTCAAACTTGCTAGAGCAGGAACAACCTCAGGATTTAGCTCTTTGGTTTGAATAAACTTCGTGATCGTTGCACGTGCTTGCTCATCTGGAATATCAGCGTGTTCTGCATAAATCGCTGTCGCTGTTTGACCAGACAATTGTGAAAATGACTGCAAATGCTGTTGATCTAAACCACGGTTTAAAGAATAAGCCAAAGGCACAATACCAATCAAAATCAACATGATCAGTCCCATACCTTTTTGACCATCATTTGAACCATGCGCAAAATTTACCCCTGTACAGGTAAAAATAAGAATTGCACGAATCAAAGGTGGTGGTGGCTTATTGCCTTCTGGTGGTTGGAACAATTCAAGTTGTTTTTTGAACAGTTTTTTAACAATCAAGAATACGACTGCAGCAAAAGCAAAACCAATTAAAGGAGAAAACAACAATGCTTTGCCGACTTTAATGACCTGATCCATGTCCACACCGCTTGCACCACTTGATGCATGCAAAATGTAGTTCATGATCCCAACACCTAAAATTGAACCAATCAAGGTATGAGAACTCGATGCAGGAATCCCTAAAAACCAAGTCCCTAGATTCCAAAGAATTGCAGCAATCAGCATTGCAAAAACCATTGCAAAGCCAGCACCACTGCCTACATTCATAATCAATTCAACAGGAAGTAATGCAATAATTCCGTAAGCAACGGTACCACTTGCAACCATTACCCCAAGAAAATTACAAAAACCAGCCCACATCACTGCAACTGGTGCAGGTAAGGCATTGGTATAAATGACTGTAGCCACAGCATTCGCTGTATCATGAAAACCGTTTACAAATTCAAAGCCTAAAGCGATGAACAATGCGGTCGCTAAAAGTATGACCGAATACAGGCTTAAAGGTGGAACATGTGCTAAATCTGCACTGACTTGCACCCCAATATAAATCAAGGTTGCAATAATAATCGTCAGAAACACCGGCATAAAAAATTTCGGTGTAGGTACATGCACATTCGTCGATTTAACAGTTTGCGACGACTGGGCTGAATCTGAGACGGGAGGTAAATTCGAATTCATGCAGAAGGTAAGCGAATATAAGAATGCGCTTATTGTTCAATTAAATTGTGACAATTATATGACAAATAGCTCTCATATGAAGTGAATTTTTTACTTAATTCACTTCAGCATTTCGCAATATCTGCGACTCAATTAATATTTTTATTTATTATAATGAATAACTTAAACAAAACAATTAAAATTAATCTTAGCAATTTATTACATTTCTGCTTGAAATAATATTTGTAATATTTCAGTCAAATATGACAAATGACCAAATATTTTGAGTCATTATCAGTAAGATTTATGACAATATGATGAAAAAACAAACACTCTTTTTGAATCAATGTGCTGATATTTTCAAAAATACATCTCCTATTCATTCAATCTAGCAAATTTAAGGCCAACATCTACCCTAACAGCCAAATATGCGCTAAAAAACTCAGCCCCCGAAGGGACTGAGTTTTGAGGGAGTTACATGAAAACTGATTAAATCAAAGTTTCTTGTTTAGTTTATTTCCATTGGTAGCCTACCGATACAGCACCACCAATATTGCTACGGCTATCTGCAGATGCACCCATTTTCCAGATAATTTTATTGCTGTCCGTAATTGCACTGATTCCTACAGCTACCGCTGCTTCACCACGATAACCCGAAAGACCAGCGCTCATCATGCTCATACCAGCCTCTGTTGGTTGTGGTAAATTACCAACAGCCATTGCACCTGCAATCCCTGCATAGGTGTCGTTGCGTAAATCATCTACATTTTTGTTGGTGTTGTAGAATGCTTGTTCAAGGTTGCTGACACGTGTATCCAGTGCACCCAAAGCATCTCCGACATTATGATAAGTTCCACCTGCTACATTATAGGTTGGTGCTCCGATTGAACCATCTTGGTTCAATGTTGCACCACCTCCTAAATATTGAGCAACATTGCTATTGGTTTGGTGCAACTGCGAACCATTCACTGCATCTGTAGAGTCTTTGCTAATCGTAGCATTGGCTAAACCACTGACTTTGTTACTGATTCCATCAATAGTCACTTTACCGACATTGACCTGATTTGCCATGACTTGATTGGCAATCACTTGGTCTGCTTTCACCTGATTGGCTGTGACTTGATTTGCAGTCACCGAGTTCAAGTTAATGTCATCTGCTAAAGCCACTTCATAATTATTTGATCCATCTGCATTGGTACTACTGTTCACCACAGTATTCTTGCCCGCAGTCACACTGGTCTTAGAACCTGCAACCTGTCCTTGCAATGAAGCAATGGCATCATGCACATTATCTTTACCTGTGTTACCAATATTGCTGGTGCTAACAGTACCATCTGCATTGACTTTTGCATTGCCACCCAAAACATTGGCAACACTTTCAACAGTTCCATGGAGTTGGCTACCATTGACAGCTTCATTGGATGTTGCACTCACTTCACCATCAGCCAAACCACTGATCTTATTCGTTTGAGCATCAGCTTTGATGTTACCTACAGTGACTGAATCAAAGCTCACATCATCTTTGGTTGCAACTTGATAATCAGTCGAACCATCTGCATGGGTGGTTTTAGTGATGGTGGTATTTTTGCCTTCAGTTACAGTACTTTTTGTACCAGCCACTTGACCTTGTAAAGATGAAATCGCCTGATTGGTCGCATAGAGTTGTGAACCATTCACGGCATCGGTACTGGTTGCACTGAGTTGTCCTGCTGCGACATTGATGATCTGCCGATTCATGACCTAACACAACACTATTGGCTTGAGTCGTGGTGATCGAACTACCTAATGCAACCGTTTTGTCTTGTGTAACATTGTTGTTATAACCAATCACTACAGCATTTTCACCTGCTGCTTTACTACCTACACCGACTGCTAGTGTATTTTTACCCGTTGCACCGTCATTGTTATAGTTATCTGCTTGTACACCATCATCATTAACGCTGACATAATGGGTTTTACTGTCTGCGATAGCTTTGTTGGTTGCATAAAGTTGTGAACCATTAATCGCGTCTGTACTGGTCGCACTGACTTCACCCGCAGTCAAACCTATTATTTTACCTGTTGCGCTGTCGGTGATCACCGTACCCACTGTCGTCTTATCAAAACTCACTTCTTTCGCAGTTGCAACGTTGTAAACACTTTGACCATTTTTACCTTGGATTTCGGTCACAACAATGTTGTCACCTTGCACAACTTCAGTTTTTGCTACTGCTGCCGATTTTCCTACTTCGGTAATCGCTTGATTGGTTGCATAAAGTTGTGAACCATTCACTGCATCAGTACTGTCACTGCTGACTTTTCCTGCTGCCACATTGATGATTTGACGCTCGCCACCGACTTTACCGACACTGACCACACCATTGGCTGCTGAACCTACACCAGCAAAAGCATAGTCCTGACCTAGAATAGTGACTTTAGACTCAGAAGTTGCAGCACGATCTGTAGATTCATTACCTAATACAACACTGTTCGCTTGAGTGGTCTTGACGAAGTTACCGAGTACAACTGTCTTGATCAACTCTGTTAGCAGCACCAACAGCAGTAGAGAAATTACCTGCAATCGCATTGCCTCCACCAAGTGTTGTACTGGCAGCCCCAGAAACTTCACTGCCTTTTCCAAGTACATAGCTGTCTTGACCTAATGCACGTGCACCATAACCAATGGCAATCCCAAAATTACCTGATGCATTTGAAATATCTCCCAAGGCAACAGCGGATGTCCCAGCTGCTAAGCTAGATGTTCCTATTGCAACTGAGTTAAGACCAGTAGCACCATCATTATTGTAGTTAGCCTTTTGATTTCCACCATCGTTAACACTGACATAGTGTGTTGTTGCTGCAGCTTGAGCAGCTTTAAGTTGTGAAAGGTTGACAGCATCTGTATCTTGACTTGCTGCTGCGACGTTAGTCAGACGACGTTCTTTGCCAATCGAACCAATAGAAACTTCACCCCCATTGGCATTTGCTCCTGCAATTGTTACGCCTACTGGAATATAGGCAATCTCACTTCCCACATCACGGATCGCTTGGCTATTTGCCCCTAAAGCAACGCTATTAGTCGTTGCAGCTTTAGAACCGCTACCCAAACTTGTCGCATCATTAACATCTGTTAAATCTTGACCCGCTGCACGACCCACAGCAACATTTCGGCTACCAATAACGTTATTTCCTGCTGTGTCACCTAATGCAAGATTGCTGTCCCCTTGAACATTACGCCCAGCATTGATACCCAATGCGCTGTTATAACTACTTGGTCGAGCACTTGTACCCACATTAGAACCAGATGAGGCACCAACTGCTGTATTTTCAATCCCGAAGACGTCTTGACCTGCTGTACGACCTTGAGCTGTATTGTAGTTCCCTGTAACTCTTTGCCCTGCCGAATCACCTACAGCACTATTGGCATCACCTTTGACCTCTTGACCTGCAGCAAAACCCAATGCCGTGTTTAAGTTACCAATACTGTTGTTACCTGCTGTATAGGCAAGTGCTGTATTATAATTACCCAAGATATTATTACCAGAACTCGTACCTATTGCGGTATTTCGATCACCTGTGACATTACGACCAGAACTCTGACCATAGGCAGAGTTAGCGCCTCCTCTGACAATGCTGCCCGAATCTAGACCAGTTGCTGTATTGCTGTCACCAATCACATCAACCCCAGCGGTTCTACCCAAAGCCGTATTATGGCTTCCCAGCACACTGCCACCTGCTGATGCACCAGCAGCAAGGTTGGTTTCACCTGTAACACTGTTCCCTGCACTTCCGCCTAAACCAATATTTCCATTACCACTAACATCATGACCTGAATAGTCTCCTAAAGCGGTATTTCGTTCACCTTTGGTGTTATATCCACTATTCGAGCCGACAGCAGTATTCCAGCGACCATCATTGTTAGCACCAGCATTCATACCGATCAATACATTGGCATCACCATCATTGATATTACCAACACCAGCATTTAAACCAATCACCACAGCTCTTCTAGCCGCTGCCTGCGCACCCGAGCCAATTGCAACACTGTCATTGCCACTTGATGTAACTGTAGCGCCTATACCAATAGCTAAACTATTTACACCTTTTGCCCCATCATTATTATAATTGCCACTTTGAGTACCACCATCATTGATACTGACATAGTGGGTTTGTCCAGCAGACAGTTTTTCAACTGCTTGATTGGTTGAATAAAGCTGTGATCCATTGATTGCATCAGTACTGCTAGCACTGACTTCACCTGCTGCGACATTAATGATTTGGCGTTCACCACCGACTTTACCTACACTGACCACACCATTGGCAACAGAACCTACACCTGCAACGGCATAGTCTTCACCATTAATTGTTACCTTATCAACTGTTGTTGCTGAACGGTCAGTAGAATCAGTACCTAAGACAACACTGTTCGCTTGGCTCGTTGTGACATTGCTACCAAGAACTTGGGTATTTTCTTGAGCAACGACATTTTTGTTGCCCAATACAGTCGTATTTTTGGCATTATTGAGCTGATTTTCATTCCCTAAAACATTGTTGTTATCGCCACCAGTGATAGCATTGCTAAATCCGGCCGTTAAAGATTTTGTGCTATCCGTAATTTTATTAAAAGCGCCAAATGCTGAGCTATATTCACTGGCACTTGAGATTTCATTGACAACACCCACCCCTAAAGCACGACGACCTTGAATAGTATTGTTCGCGCCTAAAGCCGTGGCGCGCTCTCCACCAGCAGTATTCCAAAGACCCATTGCAGAAGACCACTGACCATCTGTTTGGTTTTCTGCGCCAACCGTAACAGAACGATAACCCAATGCACGGTTATAACTACCCACCGCAACACCTGAGAAATCTTTTACGGTATTGTTTGAACCCAAAGCAACGGCTTCATTACCCGTCACATTGTTATTACTGCCAATAACTGTACTTGCACCTGCCGTAGCACTTAAAATATTGTTGTTACCAATGGCAATACTATTTGCAGCATTAGTAGTCACGTTACCAATGGCAATTGCATTTTCACCTGTTGCTTTTGCACCGACACCGACTGCTAACGAATTCTTTCCAGTTGCCCCATCATTATTATAGTTGCCACTTTGTACACCATCATCATTGATACTGACATAATGGGTTTGGCTATCCGCAATGGCTTTATTCGTCGCAAAAAGTTGTGAACCATTAACCGCATCGGTACTGCTTGCACTGACTTCGCCCGCTGCAACATTGATGATCTGACGTTCACCACCAACTTTACCTACACTGACGATACCATTGGCGATAGATCCTGCACCTGCAACTGTGTAATCTTCACCATTAATCGCAACTTTATCTACTGTTGTTGCAGCTCGATCTGAAGACTCATTTCCCAATACCACACTATTGTCTTGTGTGGTTGCAACACTATTCCCTATAACAAAAGTATTACTTTGTGCAACTGTATTAGAACTCCCCAATACAGATGATTTTACACCTCCAACATTGTTATTTGCACCAAGTGCAGTACTATCGTCAGTAGTGATTTTATTATTATTTCCAAAACTAAATGATCCATTGCCTTTAATCACAGCATCCTGACCAAAACTTCCAGAGCGCATACCATCGACATTATTATTGTGCCCGATAGCTATAGTACGACCTCCATCTCCAAATGCATTGTATCTAGTAGTAATATTATTGTTTGTTCCAACTACGATATTATAGTCAGCACCTTCAATGGAATTGCCATAACCTAAAATACTTTGATAAGCACCTGAAGGCGTTTTATTAGAACTACCTACAAGTTGATTAAATGAACCTATCGTTTCGTTATTATTCCCAATTATAGCAACACCAGCACCAGCACTGTAATTATTCATTCCTATAGCAGTTGATTCACCAAAATTAACCAAACTGTTATTCAGCCCAAAAGCAACACTATTAGTTGCATTAACATAATTGCCTGCACCAACAGCTATACCATTTTTAACACCTGAAATATTTCCTAAACCTATTACTACACTATCAATGCCATCTACAGTAGTTCTTGAATTCATACCAACTACGAGGCTATTTTTTCCCTGAGCACCATCATTATTATAATTACCACTTTGCACACCACCATCATTGACACTGACATAATGGGTTTGGCTATCCGCAATGGCTTTATTCGTCGCAAAAAGTTGTGAACCATTAACCGCATCGGTACTGCTTGCACTGACTTCGCCCGCTGCAACATTGATGATCTGACACTTTACCTACACTGACGATACCATTGGCGATAGATCCTGCACCTGCAACTGTATAATCTTCACCATTAATCGCAACTTTATCTACTGTTGTTGCAGCTTGATCTGAGGATTCATTCCCCAATACAATACTATTGTCTTGAGTTGTGGTGATACTGTTACCTAAAACAAAAGTATTTTTATTGTTAACTGTATTTTTATTTCCAAGTACACCACTTGTTGTAGCAGTTACATTATTCTCTAAGCCAACAGCAACAGATGATGCCCCTACTTTATTCGCATAACCAAACGCACTTCCTGCATCAGCATCGACAGAATTGGCACGACCAACGGCAGTTGAACTTGTTCCAACCACCTTATTTTCAGAGCCTACAGCAGTACTTCTAAATCCATTACTAACAACATTATCACCACCTAAAATTGCACTATGGTAACCATCAGCAGTGTTTGATCGTCCAACAACAGCTGAATAACCTTGAGTAATCGTATTTGAATTCCCTAATGCCTGTGACTCAGTTCCAACGATATTGTTATAAGTCCCGATGACTGCTGTATGCGTACCATTGACCGTATTATCACCACCAACAGCCAATACAGCAGAGCCTTTAACATTATTGGTATAGCCAACAATAGATGAATATTCAGCTTCAGCCGTGTTTCCACTACCAAATACATTGGATATATTTCCTATAGCTGCATTATTACTTCCCACCGCCAAAGATTGATTACCGCTAGCAGATGAATTAATACCAATAGCTAATGCATTTTTACCTGTTGCACCATCATTATTGTAGTTGGCACCTTGCGTACCACCATCATTCACACTCACATAATGGGTTTCAGTTGCTGCTTGAACTGCTTTTAACTGAGCAACATTGACTGCATCTGTATCTACTGTCCCAGCAGCGACATTGGTGATTTGGCGATAGATTTTTTTGTCAGTATCCCCTACTGACACAGCCCCCATCGCCCCTGAAAGTGCTGCAATATTTGAACCTGAAATAGCTGTATTTTTGGTATTTGGGTCATAGCCTAAAATGTTCGCATTTGTATTTGCAACGGATGATGCTCCTAGAGCAATACCATCATTATAGGCAACAGTATCTTGCCCAACAGCTGTACCATTTCTGCCGATGACTTTTGCTGAACCACCTAATGCAGTACCAGTCGTTGTAGAGGTGGCAAAACTTCCAATCACAGTACTACCACCTTCTACACCAGCACTTGCTCCTGTACCAATGACGGTCGCTATTGCACCTTTATTGGATGCACCAGAACCAATCACGATAGAAGCTTGCGCACTTTCATCATTTCTTGCTCCGTTTAAAGCAGGCGCATAGTCACTTTTTTCAATAGCACCACCAATGACAATAGAAGCACCTGCATCCTTGCCACCACTAAAAGCGCC
>WNDP01000080.1 GCA_009912575.1 Acinetobacter bereziniae | reverse complement strand
TAGCGCGTTGCAGTTCTTTATTTTCACGTTCCAGTTGTTTTATACGTTCTTGATCTGAAAGATGCTGTACTTTAACTGGATTTTGTTGATCCAAATATTTTTGATGCCAAACACGCAGTGTTTCAGGGGTACAACCTATCTTGGGAGCAATAGCAGTGATTGCAGCCCAATTCGATGGATAATCTTTTTCGGATTCAATAACAAGTTGAACCGCTCTTTCTTTGATTTCAGGGGTATAGTTTGATTTTTTCATCGGAGTAGTTTCTCAGAATGTTGAGTCTCCGACAAACATGGTACGGTTCAGTATCACAACAACGAACAGACCAACTTTTATATTGGAAAGCTTTGGCATTGCATTCACGAGCAGCACTGATTCATGCTGATCATATTGTTTCAGCGCAGCAATATTCTGTGCAAAAGCCTGAAAATGTATCGTTATTTGCAAATACAAAAATGAAAAATACAGGTCAAGACAAAAAAGAGAAATTGCAAGACCAGCCATTAGAATGGCATTTACATCAAGTAGGAGATCGAGCTTCACGGATAGCCGTTCAAATGATGTCTGATTTGAGCTTATCAGGCCTGTCAGAGCAAACTGTTGAATATATTTGTCAACCTACAACTCATCCACGGTTTCAATGGCAAAATATTGCAGCAAATGCATTATACAAAAACATACAGAAGCATCCTGAAACCCCAGCTTTGGTCGTCAATATTGCTGGAACAGGAAGTGGTAAAACACGTATGAACTTGAGAGCCGCCTGTACTTTACGACCAGATGATCCAAGAATGGCGATTGCGCTTAATTTACGTTCTTTAACATTGCAGACTGGCCATGCACTTAAAACTTCGATGAATTTATCTGAAGAAGAAATTGCTGTGATTATTGGAGACACTGTTACTCAAACTTTATTCGATCAAAGTAAAGAAAAAAATGAATTTGCGGATGAAGATGAAAATTATCCAGAACCTATTTTTGATGCGTGTGGGGAGGATTGTGATTTACCTGAATGGTTACATCCATTATTTACAATTGAAAAAAATGGACGCAAAGTTTTAAATCAAAAGGAAACAACCATCCTTGCCTCCCCTTTATTAGTTTCAACCATTGATTATCTGGTTGCAGCAGGTGAGCCACATCAGCAAGGGCATCACGTCAAAGCATTGCTTCGAATTATGAGTAGTGATTTGATTTTAGATGAGGTTGATGGATATGAACCTAAAGCATTGATTGCAGTGCTACGCCTCATTCAGTTGGCTGCCTTATATGGTCGAAATGTTATTTGTTCGTCAGCGACATTATCACTGACCGTTGCAAAAACAATTCATCGGGCTTTTGAGTCTGGTATGCAGATGCGTGCGGCGCTTTATAATGTTGAGAAAAATCAATAGTTTCGATTATTGATAATGAGCTTAAACCACAAGTGTGGTTAGAGCGATCAAATCAAAAATCAGAATTTAATATAAACTACCAAAAACATCTGGATGAATTACAAGTTCATTTACTTTCTAAGCCTACTCATCGACTCGCTCAACTGTGCTTATTATCTGAAACGACAGTTTTATCATGGAAAAAGTCAGTACTCGAAGCAGTTAATCAGCTTCATCAGGAGCATTCATGGAATTTTAAAAAGACAGATAAGAAAATTTCTTTTGGGCTTATACGGGTTGCCAATATTAAACATGCGATTCGTCTAGCACAATTTCTGTCAGATCATTTACCTGAAGCAAAAATCGCTTGTTATCATGCAAATAACTGGCTTATATCAAGATTTTATAAAGAACAACGTTTAGATCGGCTTTTAACTCGCCATAAAGATGGTAAAAAAAGAAAAACAGGTAATGAGCAAATTGAACAAGATGAGGAAATTATTGATCTCATTAAAAAATCGAATTCCTTAAATATCCCATTTATTGTAGTTGCAACGCCTGTGGAAGAAGTTGGGCGAGACCATGATTTTGATTGGGCAATAATTGACGTTTCAAGTGTGCAATCAATTGTGCAAACAGCTGGTCGAGTTAATCGCCATCGTTTAGAAAAAGTTCAGCAACCCAATATTATGATTCCACAGTGGAATTATCGTTATTGTGAGCAACGTGATATAGAAAATCACAAACAACAAAATAAACAGCGTAAAGCTGTATTTGTGTATCCTGGCTATGAAGCTTATGGTTCATCCGAGGCATCAACTTATCCAACACAAGATTTAAACGAGCTTTTGCCATGGGACAATCAATCTCAATTAGTCATTAACGCGCGATTGCGTTTTGATCAGGTGAATTGTTTATTTGCTCAATATGATGATGGTCAGATTAGAAGTTTTTGCCAAAATTATTTTAATGATCAAGGTGAGCAGTTATTTTCTCGGTTTGATGTAGACGCGAGTATCATGACGGAGAATATTTATAAGTTAACGCCTTTACGTGAACGTAATCATCAAGAAACCTATATGTTTGAATGGTCTGATCATTTGGTTACTAAAAAACAGGTTTATGGTTTTGATGAAAAGATGACTAGAACCTTAAAATATCCTAAATATGGTCTGATTTGGGAGCATGTTAAATTCGAAGAAATTCCAGCTAAATCTCAAACGTGGTTAGCACTTACCCCATTACAAATGAAAGAATACTGTTATGAGTATCAAATTGCTGATGAACAAGGCTGTCGTATATCTTTGACAGTTTATAATAAAAATGAAATTCCTATATGGTGCTATGATTATGGTTTTGGTTTGATGCAAAAGAGATAGTATTTAGGTCGAATAAATCAGAGCGTATAGAGTGCTTAATAATGTAATCAATCCATGTTTAAAAACTAACTAAAAAGAATAATCACCCAAGTAAAGAAAATAATTGATTGCGCAACAAATTAAGCTGCACTTCCCATATCTTTTGCATTTTTGGAAAGCGGGTGGCGTTCTAAAGAAACACGATCAACCACGGCTTCTAATGCAGAATTAAACAATTCAACAATGATGGCCAGTAAACATACCCCAATCATCAATGCTTGTTCTACTGATGTCACATCAATAAAAAAAGTGATTGGAATCAAAATCAGATTAATCCATACAATCTGACGGAAAGCAGCTTCATTTTGATAGGCGGCTTTAAAACCAGCTAAAGAATATCCAGTGGCATTGAGAATGCGTTTGAAACCTGTCGTTCCCTTAAATGGAGAATAATCACTCATAAATCAAAGCTGCTATATTTTTGAACAAGTGTATTATTTTAAACTTAAATGGGCATTAAATTTAAGAAAAAAATGCTTAGTTTAGAAAAAATAAAGCAAACGATTGAATCGATTGCTTTATTTTAGTGGAGTTTTAAAGTGTTATTTTAGATTAGGATTTGCTTTCCAGTAGGCATCTAGGGCTTTACGTCCCAAACCTGGATCATCAGTAAATAGTCCATCAACCCCAGCTTTAAAATACATTTCATATTCTGTGTTGGCGCCCGTTTCACAACGTTTGGCAGCATCTACCTCAGCACTGCTACATTTTAAATTTGCTGCTAAAAAATTATTTTCAGGTCGGAAGGTATAAGGATGTACTTTTAAGTTGACCGCATGCGCATCTGCAACAAAAGAAGATGGTGCCGTATAACTATCATTAAAAATATAAGGTTTCCAAAGGCCGACACCGTCGGCATATGCTGCAACTTCTTTTAAACCTTGTGCTGTTGCCATATCGGCATAAGTCTTTTTATTGCCTGTTGCAACATAATCTGCTGGGCTTGCTTTTTTGTCATCATAGAGCTGAATAATTTTGGCATTTTTTAATGTCTTATGAAGTGCCAATTGTTCTTTAAAATATTTGAGGTTGCTGACCTCAAAAGACTGTAAATAATAAATTGGGGCAATTTCGCGCGTGTATTGATATTTCGCCAAAGTTTTCAACACTGGATCTTCCATGGCCAAATTCAGCGACTGGAAATATGTAGGATGCTTAGTTTCGATATACAAGCCAATCCTCTTTCCTGTTTTTTTGTAGTTTTTTTCTGCCAAGTCAATAATTTGATCAAGTGTAGGAATGTTAAATTGATCATTATATTGCGTATTGTTCGGGCGTAAAGCAGGTATCCGCTCACGTGCTTTAATCAAATTTAATTCACTTGCGCTGAAGTCTTCAGTAAACCAGCCTGTTAAAGAGACTCCATCAATAGTTTTAGTTTTTTTGCGATCAGCAAATTGAGCTAGAGTGCTGACATTGGTGGTACCGTCAATTTCATTTTCATGACGTGCGACTAAAACACCATCTTTGGTTGAGACCAGATCAGGTTCAATAAAATCAGCACCATCATCTATGGCTTTTTGATAGCTTTCAAGTGTGTGTTCTGGACGTAAAGCACTTGCACCGCGATGCCCAACAATAATAATCTTTGGCTCTTTATAATCAGGTGTTGTAACAATATTTGTTTTATCATCATTGCAAGCAGTTAAAAATATCATGCTGCTGCTGATCAGCCATACTTTTTTATTCATTTTTCACTCAAATTATTGTGTAAAAATCGCTGATAGTTTATGTAGTTAAATTGACATTGTGATGACATAAACAGGGGATTGAAGCAATTATTTATAGCGATGGACTGTATAGGATTAGGTGGTCTCCACAGTTTCTTCATATTCAAGCTGATCATTCGGATTTCTGTTATTTTTTCTTGAGTTTTCGATCTAAGTCACAGAATATCAATATAAACGGAATTTAATGTTCAACACGACCTTAACCACAATCATTTGGCACTGAAGCAAAACTAATGCTCTCTAAATTTTTTATTCAACGTCCTATTTTTGTCTGTGTCCTTGCGATTATCGTTATGGCCTTAGGCGTTTTTTCGGTTCTTAACTTGCCGATTGAGCGCTATCCAGATATTGCTCCACCACGGATCACAGTGTCAACAACTTATACTGGTGCAGATGCTGAAACTGTTGAAGAAAGTGTCACACAGGTTCTAGAACAGCAAATTAAAGGTATTGATCACCTTTTATATTTCAGTTCAAGCAGTGATTCGTCTGGACGTGCTCGAATCAGTATTAGCTTTGAAAATGGAACTGATCCAGACACCGCTCAGGTTCAAGTACAAAATAGCATTAATGGTGTGTTAAATCGCTTGCCAGATGATGTTCAACGCCAAGGGGTGACAGTAAATAAATCACTGGGCGATACCTTTATGGTGGTGGGTTTATATGATGAAACAGGAAAAAGCAATAATATTGAACTTGGTGATTATCTCGCTGATCATATAGAACAAGAATTATCTCGTATTGATGGTATTGGAGAGGTAGATGTATTTGGTTCGCAGTATGCGATGCGAATCTGGCTTAATCCAAATTTACTGCGACAATATCAGCTGATGCTAAGTGATATTCGTAGTGCAATTGAAGCGCAGAATACACAGGTTGCGGCAGGTGGTGTTGGCGATTTGCCCGTTGCTTCAGATCAATATTTAAATGCCAAAGTGACTGCAGGCTCTCGTTTAAGAACGGTAGACGAATTTAAAAATATTATTGTGAAATCTAATACTGATGGAAGCTATGTTTATTTGAAAGATGTAGCTCGAATTGAATTAGGCGCTGAAAATTATCAATCATTTAATACCATTAATGGCTATCCATCATCAGGGATGGGGATTTCGCTCTCTTCGGGTGCAAATGCTTTAGCCACATCTGCTTTGATCAAAGCAGAGTTAAGTAAGATTTCTGAAAAACTTCCACAGGGTTACAAAATTGTTTATCCACGGGACAATACGCCGTTCGTGCAAGAATCAATTAAAGAAGTGGTTAAAACATTATTGGAAGCCATTGTTTTGGTTGTTTTGGTCATGTTTATTTTCTTGCAAAGTTGGCGTGCCACGCTCATTCCAACGATTACAGTGCCGATCGTTATATTAGGAACTTTTGCGGTACTTTTTGCTTTAGGAATGAGTATTAGCACCTTAACCTTATTTGCTTTGGTATTAGCCATTGGTTTATTGGTGGATGATGCAATTGTTGTTGTTGAAAATGTCGAGCGTTTGATGCATGAGCAGGGCTTAACTGCGAAACAGGCGTCTATAGAATCAATGCATGAAATGACGGGTGCATTGATTGGGATTACCGTGGTGCTGACTGCAGTCTTTATCCCTATGGCATTTTTTACTGGATCAACTGGCGTTATTTATCGGCAGTTTTCAATCACATTAGTTGCAGCAATGGGATTGTCATTGTTGGTCGCATTGATTTTAACCCCTGCGTTGTGTGCAATTATTTTAAAGCCTAATGCCAAGCCCATGCGTTGGGCAACTTGGTTTAACACCAAACTTGAAAACTTAAAACAGCGTTATATCAAACTTATTCAAAAAACTTTAGCGTTGAAATGGATTGTTATTACTCTATTTTTAGGTTTAGCTGTTGTATTTGCATTGATTTACCGTGCACTGCCGACCAGTTTTATTCCAAGTGAAGATCAGGGGATGCTCAGCGTACAGTTCCGCTTAGCGGATGGAGCACCGATGTCTAGTAGTCAGGTGGTCGGAGAAAGTATTCGTCAATATTTTCTGGAAAAAGAAAAGCAAAATATCGATATTGTATTGATTCGTTATGGACGCAATTTTTCTGGTACGGGACAAAACTTAGGTACAGGCTTCGTTGCACTCAAACACTGGGATGATCGCTCGGGTTCAGAAAATTCTGCACAGGCGATTCGTGAACGTGCTGTAAAGTATTTTAATCAAAATCCAAATGCTCGAATTACTGTCAGTTTGCCTGCATCCGTAAGTGGTCTTGGAGATAGCGATAGTTTAGAGTTTTGGATTCAGGACATAAATGGACAAGGACGCAAATATCTTGATCAACAGTTTAATATCTTGCAGGCGCAGACCAAGCAATTTCAGAGCTTTGAAAATCTGGATAAAAAATCTAATCCAGATAAATCTAAGTTAAAAATTAATATTGATCAAAAATTGGCGCTGGCAAACGGTTTAAGTCAAACGGCAATTAATAGCACACTCTCAGCAGCATGGGGTGTGGTTCTTATGTGAATGATTTTATTGATCGTGGGCGTATTAAACGTGTCATGATGCAGGGTGATGCTGAGTTTCGTTCTAAGCCAGAAGATCTACAGGTCTGGACGGTGCGTAATGCACAAAACCAAATGATTCCATTTAGCAATTTTTCTACAATTGCATGGGAAGGTGGACCTGATGTTGTAAACCGTTTTCAAGGCTATTCGGCTTTGCAAATGGAAGCAAATACGGCTGCGCATACAAGTTCAGGTAAGGCAATGAGCGATATCCAAAAGTTGATTAATCAGCAACAGGGAATTGATGTTGCTTGGAGTGGTTTATCTTTTGAGGAGCAGAAATCCAGTAGCCAAGCCTGGCTGTTATATCTAATCTCTATTGGGTTCATTTTTCTGTGTCTGGCTGCATTATATGGAAAGTTGGTCTATTCCAACGGCTGTAATTGCTGCAATTCCTTTAGGGATTGGAGGAAATATTATTTTTAGTAAATTGGCAGGGTTTCCCAATGACATTTACTTTCAGATTGCTTTGCTGACCACAATTGGACTATCGTGTAAAAATGCGATTTTAATTGTTGAATTTGCAGCCTTGGCTCAAGAAAAAGGCAAAACAGCGATTGAAGCAGCACTCGAAGGTGCAGGTCTGCGTTTACGTCCAATTTTGATGACTTCTTTGGCGTTTGGTGCAGGTGTAATACCCTTAGTGCTTGCCTTTGGTGCTGGGGCAGCCAGCCGTCAAGAGATTGGTGTAAGAGTTTTGGGCGGCGTCATTTTTGGGACAGTTCTGGTGTTATTGTTTATTCCATTTATGTATGTGCTCATTCGAACTATTTTTAAACCCAAAGTGTCGTCTGAATCCTAAGATTCATCGCTTGAAACATCGCTGTGTTTTGGATATTTGATCAGGTCAATCAACATTTTTATTGAAAGTACGCAGGCTAGGTAATTCTAGCCTGCGTGTGATCTAGGCGACAATTGTTAAATAGTCAAACTAAAAAGTATTTTGCTCAAGCTAAAAAGCCATTTAAACAACAAAAAAGCGCTTTATTTTCCTAGAATTACAGTCCAGTATTTGTGCAAAAGTTTGATCAGATTTGGATTTTCTTATGCAATTTTCTTTAGAATTAATTTCAGAAATAGAAAAAGCCATTCAAAACCACCAATTTGATGTCATAGAACAACATTTTGATCAAATCAATGATGCTGACATTGCCAAGTTATTGAGTGATTTATCTTTAAACGAACAATTAACCCTAGTGGAACATTTACCCAATGCCGCATATATATTGGAATTTTTATCTTTAGAACAACAACTTAAAATTTCTGAGCATTTACCTAAGCAGATCTTGGTTGAAATTCTTTCACAGATGCATTCAGATGATCGAACTGACTTATTTAAATATTTACCTTCTCCCTTACAGCAATCCATATATGCGGATTTAAGCCCAGAAATCCAAAAGCAAATTCAATATTTAGCCAAATACCCAGAAGAATCGGCTGGGGCAATTATGAGTTCGGATTATGTGGCAGTGTCACCTGATCTCAGTATTGGTCAAGCGATTCAGCAGATTAGAAAGACCGCGAAAAATCGAGAAACTGTCTATTTAATTTATGTAGTAGATCCTCAGCATACCTTGCTGGGTGTGGCATCCTTACGTGAAATGATTCTAGCAGACCCTGAGCAAAGTATTACCGATGTCATGAGTACAGATTTGATCATGGGTGATGTCAATGAAGACCAAGAAAGTGTTGCAGAAAAGTTGCGTTATTATGACTTTATTGCTTTACCTATTGTCGATCAACAACAGCATCTTGTTGGGATCGTAACCTATGATGATGCAATGGATATTGTTACAGAAGAGGCGACAGAAGACTTTTTAAAATCCAGTGCTGTAACTTCGTCTCCTAAAATGAGTATCAAAACCGCACCCATTCACTATCTTTATAAGAAACGTGTGTTTTGGCTGGTCATTTTAGTATTTGGAAGTTTATTGTCAGGTTTTGGTATCGCACATTTTGAAGACATCATTGCCAAGAATATTGTTTTAGTGTTCTTTTTGCCTTTACTGGTAGGAAGTGGGGGAAATGCAGGCTCTCAATCCGCAACATTGATGGTACGTGCTTTGGCAACAGGGGATGTCCATTTAAAAGACTGGTTGTATCTGATAGGTCGAGAAAGTCTAGTTGGATTGTGTTTGGGTGGAACTATGGCGATCGCAGTATCTATTCTCGGTTATTTTAGAGGTGATGCAATGGTTGCTTTGGTTCTTGCGCTAAGTATGATGGGTATTGTATTGATGGGCTGCTTAATTGGTATGAGTCTACCATTCATTTTAAATCGCTTAAAACTAGATCCAGCAAGTGCATCAGCTCCCTTGGTGACTTCAATTTGTGATGCGACAGGGGTAATTGTTTATCTGTGTATTGCCTCGATTATTCTATAGTTATGATCTGTTTAATCAGTAATATCTTTTCTAAGTTCTCGGCAACTTGGAATCTCAGTATAGCGATATATGCGATAGCCTGCTTGTAGTAGCATTGAATCACGTTGTGCGTCGATATGTTCTCTGCCGATATGGCTAGGATCATCTAATTCAATAATCGCAATCACTTCAAGTTGCTGGTTGAGTAGCACAAAGTCAGTAACCTTACGATTGAACTTGGAACGTAATTTGAATTGATCGCAGTCAATTAAGGCACTAAAAGCGACATGTGCGAGCACGTGATGATGAGGAAAAGTTTCATTTAAACGCAAAAACATTTTTTGCTCAAAAGGCGTGATGATACGTTTTGCATAATAGTATTGGCGTTGAAACAAATAACGACCAAAGCAGGCAATCAGCAATGCAATCGTTGCAATACACCCGATCAATAAAAATAAAACTTGATGAGAATCTAGAGACATAATAAAACAGTATGCAATAGGCAAGAAAAAACCCACTCAAGTTTGAGTGGGTTTTTAGAATTTGGCTCTCCAACCTGGGCTCGAACCAGGGACCTGCGGATTAACAGTCCGTCGCTCTACCGACTGAGCTATTGGAGAATCTGAAGCGCATTTTATGGATGAAAGCCAAAGTGGTCAAGTGAAATTATAATAAAAACCGGCTAAATGTTTTTTTATTGTCCGAATTTAAATATTTTGTATATATATTGATTATTTTTAAAGTTTTCTAAATCTTTTTCAGAGATTAAGGCTACATATGCATGTGGATGGTGTTGTAGTTGCAAAATACTTTTTTGCCTTTTTGACGAGCTCATTCGAGCTAAGGCACTTAAAATAATCGCGATTTCTAGAATTTGACTTTTTTTAAACAATAAGTTGGAGGATATGAAAAAGTTTTTGGCAGGATAGCGGCTGTTTCTTAAAACATCCTGTTGCATGATTGGATGGATGAATGTGAGTTCAAGCTCATCATATGTTCCAAAAGAAATACCTCGATGCTGTTGTTTGGTTCTACGCATGCTCAGTGTAGAAATTTGTGCATATTCAACGGTTATTTTTAGGACACGTAGATCAATTTGACAAAAATTATCGTGAAAACAAAGTTGTGGTCTTCCATATTTGATGAGTAAATACAATGAGCTAAGTTCAAAAAGTAAAATAAATAGCCAAAACAGCAGTACAACAATAAAAGTAAGCGTGATTTAATCTGAGTGTGCGATAAACAAATAACAAGGAAGTTGTAGGGCAGTTAGCATGACATAGTTAGTAATAATTTTTGTTGGATCTGCTTTTATTGTATATGTGGTATTGATCATGTAGTGCTAAAAAATGACATAAAAAAGCCATTCTAATCAGAATGGCTTTTTTGCAAAATAAAATTATTTAATCTTATTTTTCAACACCAGCAGCTTGACCCGCATATTTAGCATTTGCATAGTCCCAGTTCACTAAACTTTCTAAGAAAGTTGAAATGTATTTTGGACGTGCGTTACGGAAGTCGATGTAATAAGCATGTTCCCAAACGTCAATTGTCAATACAGCCACTTTACCGTGTGCAAGTGGAGTATCCGCATTTGAAGTTTTAAGAATAGAAAGCTCACCATTCACTTTGTCAGCAACAAGCCAAGCCCAGCCTGAACCGAATTGAGTCGTTGCAGCAGCAGCAAACTCTTCTGCAAATTTTTCGTAAGAACCGAAAGCTTCATCAATTTTTGCAGCTAAAGCGCCTGTTGCTTTACCGCCACCGTTTTTAGCCATACAGTTCCAGTAGAATGTGTGGTTCCAAACTTGAGCAGCGTTATTGAATACACCTGCTTTATATGCATCACCAGCAACAGCAACAATAATCTCTTCTAAAGTTTTACCTTCAAGATCAGTACCCGCGATTAAGTTGTTTAAGTTGACAACATAAGTATTGTGGTGTTTATCGTGATGGAATTCTAAAGTTTCTTTGCTGATATGCGGAGCTAGATCTTCATAGCCGTATGGTAGAGCAGGTAAAGTAATGGTTGTCATGTTTTAAATTCCTTGCATTGAGCTGGGTTTTAACATTAAGTGGCTTTATTGTAATAGATTCTTTGAACAATTGGGCAGGATGTTAAATAACAATACACAATTTATTTCGATTTAATACGTATATAGACAATGAAAAAAAATGATGAAGAATTTCTTAAAAAAGTATCAAATCTTTTTACAAAATAAAGATCTGATACTTTTTATTGAGATTAAATAGGATTATTTAACTCGAAGTATTCAGATTCAATATTGAACTGTTCAGCGATAGCTTTGGCTAATTCTTGCACCCCATAACGTTCGGTTGCATGATGGCCACAGGCATAGTAATGAACATTTAATTCTTTGGCTTCATAGAACGTGCGTTCACTAACTTCACCTGAAATATAGGCATCACAGTCCATTGCCGCTGCTTTGGCAATATAATCCTGCGTGCCTCCAGTACAAAAACCTACTTTTTGAATTTGTGACTTTTCAGCATTAAGGTGAATCGTATCAAAACCTAATTTTGCCGTAAGAAGTTGTTTAAATGCTTCAGGTGAAAGAGGATTATTTAGATAACCAATATTGCCAATTGGATGACGTTCATTCGGGTCTAAGGCTTCGATATGGTCCAAACCTAATATTTGCGCAATCATCGCATTGTTACCCAATGTTGGATGTGCATCTAAAGGCAAATGATAACCCACTAGAGAAATGTCATTTTGAATAACGCTTTTGATGCGTTTTCCACGCATTCCCGTAATAGGATAGGGTTCACCTTTCCAAAAATAACCATGATGCACCAAAAGCATATCTGCATTTTGAGCAATGGCAGCATCAATCGCACCTTGTGATGCTGTAACTGCACACAGAATTTTTTTTACTTCGGATTTTCCTTCGATTTGTAATCCATTCGGTGCATAGTCCTTAAATTCAGGAGATTTAAGCGTCTGGTCGCACCACAAAATAATATCTTTGAGTAAAGCCATGAACAACCTGTATTGAAATAGAATGACTGAAGAATATCAAAACACACTTTAAACTGTAACTAAAGCCGAACAAAACTCTTTGTATTTTTTATGTTTCTTTATTGATTTGCTTTACAATATACAAATTGCTTTTGCATCAATGAATTAAAAAATTCTTAGAGGAATAAAAACGTGCGGCGTTCATTTACTTGGCTCCCTTGGGTTTTACTGATACTGGTGATTATCTGTTTTGTCGTATGGCAAAAACTTCAACAACCTAAAGCGCCGATTGCTGCGGATGGTGTGAAGATGCCTGCGGAGAAAATTGAACCGCTGGTCAATACATCTAGAACAGGTGGTGTCGTGTCTTATAGTGCTGCAGTTAAGGTTGCAGCACTAGCAGTGGTGAATATTTTTACCACTCAAAAAGTAAAACAAAATCATCCCTTGTTAAATGATCCTGCATTTCGTGAATTTTTTGGCAATCAAATTCCAGAGCAAAATCAAAATCAGAATGAAAATAGCCTAGGCTCTGGCGTTATTGTTCGTCCAGATGGTTATATTCTGACCAATAATCATGTTATTGCGCAAGCAGATCAAATTGTGGTTGCCTTGCAAGATGGACGCCGTGCAGAAGCAACAGTGATCGGAACAGATCCAGACACTGATTTAGCAGTTATCAAAATTGGTCTCAAAGATTTACCTGTATTGCCGTTTAAATTAAGTGGTAATGAAGTGGGGGATGTTGTCTTGGCGATTGGGAATCCATTTGGCGTAGGGCAGACTGTTACTCAAGGGATTATTTCTGCAACAGGACGTTCGGATCTTGGTATCAATACCTATGAAGATTTCATTCAAACAGATGCAGCCATTAATCCTGGTAACTCTGGTGGTGCGTTGATTGATGTTGCAGGCAATTTGATTGGTGTAAATACAGCAATTTTCTCACAGTCAGGTGGATCTTTAGGCATTGGTTTTGCGATCCCTGCGAAAACTTGCCAGCAAATTCTTAATTCGATTTTAAAAGATGGTCGAGTGATTCGTGGCTGGATGGGTATCAGCCTAGCCCCACCGACACAAGAAGATGTATTGCAACCGCGTCAGTCTGGTGTTGTAGTGGCAGATGTATTGAAAAAAGGTCCTGCTGCAGAAGCAGGTATTAAAGTGGGTGACCGTATTGTTAAAGTCAATAATGAAGACATTACCTCAACTTCACATTTGATTAATTATGTGGCTTTACAGGTACCAAATACCGAAATTCAAGTTGAAGTTGTGCGTGGTGAGCAAAAAGTGAATTTAACAGTTAAAGTGGGTGAACGAAAAGTTCTGAATAATGATTCACAATTTATTCCACTACCTAAACGTTAATTCTAAATGCATAAAGGCCCTGATATTTCAGGGCTTTTTTATGTTCTCAAGATGATCTAAACAGTGCATAAAAGCTAGTTTTTTCATTTAAAGCCAATTTATATGGCATGTTGATCACGTTGAGCTTTACCAAAACTTCCATTTCGGTTTGTGAGGCCAATCTGCACAAGGATTCAGTAAGACATTGTAAATTTTGAAAAACTCATCTTGTGTGAGCTTAGCATCTTGATTTTCATCTAGGTACTTAAATAATTTAATGTTCTTATCTTTACCTTGAAACTGTCGGTCATCTGGCCAAGGATACGGAGCAAAGTCTTTTACCTTTAAAAATTCATTGAGTTCTAAAGTATTATTTTTATTTAAATCATAAGTTTCATAAAAGCCATCCCATTCTATGGAAGCAGGCTCACAACCAAAGCTGGTCGTGCTCAAGGTACTTAGACTGATGAGAGTTACATACATGATTTTATTCATTGTTCTGCTCTATTTGAATAGCTATCTAAAATATAAATATATCATTCAACTTTTCAAAGCAATTGAATAATCATGATTTTCTACATAGCCAAGGGTAGAGCTTAAAGATCAGGATATAACTGTCTTGATTGTCTTGTTGATTTGGATCAAACAAAAACCAGCGCCTGAGCGCTGGTTTTTGATCAACATAATATTGCTGGTTTGATTAGCTTTCTTGCTGAATACCTGCCACTAACCAATCTTGGCTAGAACCCGCAGGTTTAACAAAATGCCATACTTCAGAGAACGGTGCAGGTAAGCTATTTAAATCTTCACTGACTGTTCCTGTAAAACGAACACTCACTACATATTGACCATTGTCAGTTGCACTATCGACCACCAATGCATTTAAGTTAGAAAACTCAGCAACATCTTGATCTTGGTTCGCCATGATATCGTTATACATGGACTGATAAAGATCAGGGGTTAAATAGCGTTGAATTTCTGCAATGTTGCTGACAGAGTTCATCGACTGAATATGGTTAAAACGTTGACGCGCCACACGTAGGAAAGCAGTAGGCTCAGTACCATCTGGTGGAAGCTGATTGCCACTTTGCATAGATGCAGCACCAAAAGGTGCTTGAGGCGCAGCACCACCATTGACAGACTGACCAAAAATATTGGTATTGTCTGAATTACGTGCTGTATTGTTTTGACCAAATGGTGCAGATGTTGGACCAGACGTGTTTGGTGCGTAAGGATTATTGCCCGCTAGTTTTTTTTTAGCGCCGAATTTACGGAACAAGAAGAATGCAGCACCCGCGATCAAGATCAACCAAATCCAACTCGGGATTCCACCTTTTTTCTCTTCTTGCTGAGCTGCTTGTTGTTTAGCTAATTCAGCATCATTGGTCTGAGCTTGTGAATTCCCATTGTTGTTGTCAGCCATTGCATTGGCAGCAATTGCACCCACTGCTGCACCAGCCACACCAGCAGCAACCATTTTACCTACGCCTGAGCCTGATTTTTGCTGACCCGCTTGAGCTGGCATTGGTTGTTGAGCAGGCGTAACTTGTCGAGGTTGAGAATAAGACTGACTTGAACTCGAAGAACGGCTCATGCCATGGCTTTTACCACCACCAGCACGCTTTGCTTCGGCTAAAGGTGCTACAGCCAAAGTTGCCATTAAAATACCTGCGATCAAGCCGCGCTGTCGAACTTCCATTGAATGTACCTATTTAAAAATATGTTTATGGATATGAAAGCAAGATTATGAGGCTTTGCTTTTCATATCTGTATTTATGCAGTCTTTTGACTAGAATTTCAATGTTTTTGAGATTTATTTGTGCATATATTCACATAATCATAACGAATATATTGATGGCTTGAGGGATTGAAACTTGTTTTTTCTAATGCATTGAAATAATTGAAAAGTAGTCGTTTTAAAAGGTTTTATCACATGAGGGAAATTGTCGAATTCTACCATAGAGACCTTGCTCAAATCTGGATGATCATTCTCATTTTAATCAGAGCTCAACAATGCAACTGATCTCATCAGAAACAGTTGCATTGTTTTTTTGAATTTGACTCTTTTTTCTAATTTACTTCATCACTCAGTTGTATCGCTTCGCTGAGTGCTTCATGTAAACGTGCCACGGCAATTATTTGAACACCTGCAATCGCTTTTTGTGGGGCGTTACCTCTAGGCACAATAATATACTTAAAGCCATGTTTGATAGCCTCTTTAAGACGTTCTTGTCCATTGGGAACGGGGCGTATTTCTCCAGATAGTCCGACCTCGCCAAAAACCGCCAATTGCTGAGGTAATGCTTTAGAGCGTAGACTGGATGCACAAGCCAAAAGCACTGCCAAATCCGAGCCTGTTTCTGTGATCTTTAATCCACCGACCACATTGACATATACATCTTGTCCTGATGTTTGTACACCACCATGGCGATGCATTACAGCAAGCAACATGTTTAAACGGTTTTGTTCTAAACCCAGCGCAACTCGACGAGGTTGTCCATGTGCATCATCAACTAAGGCTTGAACTTCGACCAGTAAGGGACGTGTACCTTCACGACTGATCATGACAACAGAACCTGGGATGGCTTCGTCATAACGACTTAAAAATATCGCAGATGGGTTTGCAACTTCTTTTAAGCCTTTATCTGTCATACCAAATACGCCCAGTTCGTTGACCGCACCAAAACGGTTTTTAACAGCACGAATCATACGATAGCGGGAGTCTGATTGCCCTTCAAAATACAATACACAGTCGACCATATGTTCAAGAACTCGTGGTCCTGCCAACGAGCCCTCTTTGGTGACATGACCAACAATGAATAAGGCTGTCCCACTATTTTTTGCAAATCGTGTTAACAACGCCGCAGATTCACGAATTTGCGAAACGCCACCGGGTGCAGATTGCAAGGTTTCTGTATATAGGGTCTGGATCGAATCGAGAATAGCGACTGCGGGACGTAATTGTGCCAATGTTTCACAAATACGTTCAACACAGGTTTCTGCCATAACCTGTAATTTGTCGGTGGCTAAATCCAGACGGTTCGCACGTAAGGCGACTTGAGAAAGTGATTCTTCACCTGTGACATAAAGTGCAGAGCTGTTTGCTGCTGCCATGTGTGTTGCCGTTTGCAAAAGAATTGTGGATTTACCAATACCCGGATCACCACCGATCAATACCACAGAACCCGTAACTAAACCGCCACCGAGTACTCGATCAAATTCTCCAATCCCTGTTCCTAAACGAGTTTCATTGGATACGGTGATTTGATTCAGCAAGGTTACATTGGCTGCTTGTCCAGCATATCCACCCCCCATCGGTTTCGCTCGATGGGTGACCGCCGGTTCGATACGAACTTCGGTCAGAGAATTCCATTCACCACAGTCTGAACATTGACCTGCCCATTTTGGATGGTCTGTACCACATTGTTCACAACGATAAACAGTTTTAACTTTGCCCATTTTGAGTGCATTCACCTTTTCAATGATGTGCTGAATGTACCAATAGCGACATTGAAATACAATGAAATACAATTTTTTGCACAACATCTCGCCAAAAACAATTTTGGCGCGTAAACTGCAAAATGAAGGAACGGTAAAAATAAGAAAGGTAAGGGATAGTCTATTGACTATTTAATAAGCTAAAAGATGGAAAATCCTAGATAATTAGGCGTATCTATTGAAAAAGGCTTTTTTATTTTTTTTGTTTTAAGCTAATTTTGTAAAACAAATCTGAGAGAAGAATATAACAATGTCAAATGAAAACCTCAGTTCTTCTGCGGAAACAGGTGAACTATCTAGAAGTTTATCAAATCGCCATCTTCAATTAATTGCAATTGGTGGTGCGATTGGGACAGGATTATTTATGGGGTCAGGGAAGACAATCAGTCTTGCAGGACCTTCAATATTATTTATTTACATGATCATTGGTTTGATGGTGTTTTTCGTCATGCGTGCGCTGGGGGAATTATTACTTTCAAACTTGCAATACAAGTCATTTATCGACTTTTCAACAGATTTAATCGGTCCTTGGGCAGGTTATTTTGTAGGATGGACGTATTGGCTGTGTTGGATCACCATCGGTATCGCAGATTTATCTGCCATTATCTACTATTTACAGTTCTTTAATAACGGCGTGGCATTTACCCCAACAGAAGGAGCAATGATCAGCGTTGCTACCATTTTCTTTATTTTAGGATTGAACCTCGTTACTGTAAAACTGTTCGGTGAACTCGAATTTTGGTTTGCATTGATTAAGATCATTGCCATCGTGGTGCTTATTTTAGTCGGCTTCTGGATGATTTTTACGGGCTTTACTTCAGCAGCAACAGGTCAGGTCGCATCATTTACCCATTTATGGGACCATGGTGGAATGTTCCCGAAAGGCTTTGAAGGCTTTTTAGCGGGTTTCCAGATTGCAATTTTTGCCTTTGTTGGGGTAGAGCTTGTAGGAACGACAGCAGCTGAAACTAAAGATCCTGAAAAGAATTTACCTAAAGCAGTCAACTCGATTCCAATTCGTATTATTTTCTTCTACGTCTTGGCTTTGGTTATCGTAATGTCTGTGACACCTTGGGATCAAATTGACCCTAAAGTCAGCCCATTTGTAAACTTATTTAGTCAAGCGGGTATTGCTGCAGCAGCAATCATCATGAACTTGGTGGTACTGTCATCAGTTATGTCTTCAATGAATAGTGGTGTGTTTTCAACCAGTCGTATGTTGTTTGGACTTTCTCGTGAAGATCGAGGTCCGAAAGCATTTGGTTTGCTCAATCGCCGTGCTGTTCCAGCCAACGCTTTATATTTCTCTGGTGTGTGTTTGCTGGGTGGTGCTGCATTACAGTATTTCGTACCAAATACAGTCGAAGCTTTTACCCTAGCCACGACCCTTTCAACCATTCTATTCATCCTCGTTTGGATTATTATTTTGTGGAGTTATTTGGTGTACTACAAAACACGCCCAGAACTTCATGCAAAATCTGTATTTAAATTGCCGGGTGGGCCGATTACTTGTTATGTGGTTATCATCTTCTTTGTTGGAACCATTGGCATCCTCGCATTAGAGCCAGATACCTTAAAATCGTTGATGGTGAGTCCAATTTGGTTAATTATCCTTGCAATTGGTTATTTCTGTTTCTTTAAGAAAAAACAGTAATTAGCTATTTCAAAGATACTCATAAGAAAACGCCAGTGATGTACTGGCGTTTTTTTTATTCTCATTTTAAGCTTGAGCGCTTGTTATTTTGGTCTATATTTTAGAATCAAGGTATACTGACAAAAATTTTGGAAATAGGTGAGCAGATGCGTTTAGCAATTTGTAGCATCGGTTTAGTGTTGAGTAGTGCAGTTTTGGTGGGTTGTGGTCAATCAGGTAATTTGCAATTGGCAAATAGTCCTGACTCTGACAAACGTGCCCAATATTTGTTGCATTCTAAAAATGACAGCAAAACAACCCAAACCGAGAAAAAAGGATCAGATCTGGCGAGACCCGCAGATCAATCACAGCCCGCTTCTCAAGTGACTTCAAACTAAACCTATTTAAACTTTCATTGAAAGGATACATTCATGAGTTTTTCCCGCATTGATGGGGTATTGCATGCAGAGCAATGTTCTTTAGATCAGCTTGCGCAGCAATATGGCACACCACTTTATGTCTATTCAAAAGCGACATTTGAAAAGCATTATTTAGATATGGATAAAGCATTTCACTTTATCGATCATCAAATTTGTTTTGCGGTGAAGTCTAACTCTAATCTTGCGGTTTTGAATGTATTGGCAAAGCTAGGTTCAGGTTTTGATATTGTCACAGGTGGTGAGCTTGCACGTGTACTTGCGGCAGGCGGTGAGCCATCAAAAATTGTATTTTCTGGCTTGGGCAAACAAGAAGAAGATATAGAAAAAGCCTTAGAAGTGGGGATTGCGTGTTTCAACGTGGAATCACATGCTGAGCTTGATCGTATTCAAAAGGTTGCGGCAGGTTTAGGTAAAAAAGCGCCTATTTCTTTACGAGTCAATCCTGATGTTGATGCCAAAACCCATCCTTATATTTCAACAGGTTTAAAAGAAAATAAATTTGGTATTCCTTCTGATGTGGTCTTTGAAACCTATCAATATGCAGCATCTTTGCCGAATTTAGATGTGGTTGGGATAGACTGTCACATTGGTTCACAATTGACGGAAACTCAGCCTTTTGCGGATGCGCTTGATCGTATTATCATGATGATTGAACAGCTCAAAGCACTCGGGATTGAATTAAAGCATATTGATATTGGTGGCGGTTTAGGGGTGACTTATAAAGATGAAACGCCACCAAGTGTTGTTGAATATGCTGAGTCTATGCGTCCAGCTTTAGAAAAACTGGGTTTAAAAGTATATATGGAACCAGGGCGGAGTATTTCAGCAAATGCTGGCGTTTTACTGACTAAAGTTGATTTGCTTAAACCAACTCAGCACCGTAACTTTGCAATTATTGATGCAGCCATGAATGACTTAATTCGCCCATCCCTGTATGAGGCTTGGATGGATATTCAGCCAGTTAAGTCACGCACTGATGTTGAAAACAAAACTTGGGATATTGTCGGCGCAATTTGTGAAACAGGTGATTTCTTAGGTAAAGCACGTGAACTTGCGCTTAAAGAGAATGATCATCTTGCTGTTTTGGGTGCTGGTGCATACGGTTTTGTTATGAGCTCAAACTATAACAGCCGTGGTCGTGCTGCTGAAGTGATGGTAGATGGCGAGCAATCTCATGTGATTCGTGAGCGAGAAACGATTGAATCACTTTGGGAAAATGAACGTTTATTGCCTTAAG
>WNDP01000008.1 GCA_009912575.1 Acinetobacter bereziniae | reverse complement strand
TAGCGCGTTGCAGTTCTTTATTTTCACGTTCCAGTTGTTTTATACGTTCTTGATCTGAAAGATGCTGTACTTTAACTGGATTTTGTTGATCCAAATATTTTTGATGCCAAACACGCAGTGTTTCAGGGGTACAACCTATCTTGGGAGCAATAGCAGTGATTGCAGCCCAATTCGATGGATAATCTTTTTCGGATTCAATAACAAGTTGAACCGCTCTTTCTTTGATTTCAGGGGTATAGTTTGATTTTTTCATCGGAGTAGTTTCTCAGAATGTTGAGTCTCCGACAAACATGGTACGGTTCATCTTTGGCTTTGTTCATGTTCCATAAAATAAGTTTCCTATGTGTAAACTTATTTCAGGACGGGACATATAAGAAATAAGAAAAGCCCTCAACAAATGAGGGCTTTTTTTGTTAATAACGCTCGATTTTTTCGATTAGTGTTGCTGACTCATCAAGAAATGTAGAGGAGATAAAATCTCTGATTTTAATGCTAAGTTAATAATTGGGTCTGGATAAACACCAATCAATAATACCAATGCAGCAGCACCTAATACCATGATTCCACCCACTTTTTGTCCCCAATGATCAACCGCATCAATACGAGGATTATCAGGTGGTGTCATGTACATTACGATCATTACACGTAAATAGTAATACAAACCAATACCACTACCCACAACAACCATTGCAGCCAAGAACCAATGCTGAGTCGTTACAGCAGCCATCACCACCATAAACTTACCAATAAAGCCAGCAGTTAATGGAATACCTGCAAGAGAAAGCATCATCACCGTTAAAGTTGCAGTTAACACTGGACGACGCCAGAATAAACCACGGTAATCCGCAAGTGACTCTGCTTCATCAACATTGTTATATGGGCTAGACATGAGAGCAACAGCACCGAAAGCACCAATTGTTGTAAGCGTATAGGTTACAACATAAACACTTACGCTGCCTAAGCTTGCGTAGGTCATGCTGACCAATGCAATCAATAAATAGCCAAAATGTGCAATTGATGAATAACCCAAAATACGCTTTAAGTTCACTTGGCGTAAGGCGAGGAAGTTACCCACTAAAATAGACAGTACCGCGAGCACAATCAAAATGGTCACAATAGATGGAACCAAGATGATGCCTGAAGTCAAAATAAAACGAACCAGTAAACCAATAGTCGCAACTTTTGCTACTGTTGCAAGATATGTAGCGATTGGTGCAGGTGCACCTTGATAAACATCTGGTGTCCATTTATGAAATGGCGCAAGAGAAAGTTTAAATGCAATTGCAATCACAATTAAGCCCATACCCAACAAAATCATTGGCTGAGCAAGGAAAGCTTTCAACAGATTGATAAAATCAGCAACCGAAGCAATTTGATGTGCTTGCGCTAACTGAGTTCCATAAATCCCTGGTAAATCTGTGAATGACAATGTTCCAGTATAAGCATAAACATATGCCATACCCATCAATAAGATCGCAGATGCAGTTGCAGAAAGTACAAGGTATTTCACCCCTGCTTCAAGCGATTTGCTGCGTTGATGGGTATAAGCCAATAGACCATATACTGGAATAGATAGTAATTCCAAGCTAATGAAGAATGATGCATAGTGAGTGCTTGCAACCATAAGCATCGCGCCAGTCACAGAGATCAACATCAAAATATAAAGTTCTTCACGGTTGTCTTTATATGTCTCAATATATGCATGCGATAAAGTACAGCATGCCAATGCAGCAATGACTGCAATCAATTGATAAAATAATGTAAATGGGTCAACCATAAACATATTCATCACATTTGCTGGCATAAACGAGCCACCAAACATCATGAATAAAATATCGATAGCTGCAAGGTTCAGACCAACCACTGATGCAGTCGCAATCAAATTATGATTGCGCTTGATCGACGTTAAGATCATCACAACGACAGCAGTTAAAGCAACAATAAAAACTGGTGCTAAAGGCATGAGATCCGCAAATGACATCGTAGTATTCATGACTATTGGATCTCCACATTTTGTTGAGATACAACTTGTTGAACTGTATCGACAACGTCTTGAACTGGAATATAGCTATTTGCCAACCACGCCATACTTGAGTTTGAAATATCAAGGAAGCTTTGTGGATGTACACCCAACCATAGTAAGCCGACTGCACAAATCAATAGAATCACTGTTTCACGCACATTTAAGTCTTTTAATGGACTTTCATAATGTAGTTTTTGTGCTTCATTTGGCGTACCAAACAGTGCTTTATGAATCAAGATAAGACCATAAAGACCTGCAAAGACTAAGCTAATCGCAGCAATAATTGTAAATGTTGGGAACTTGGCAAATGAACCCATCAAGATCAGGAATTCACCAATAAAGTTACCTAAACCTGGAATACCCACAAGCGCAGAAACGAAGAACATCAAGAAGAATGGAAGGTATTGGAATTGACCACGAATCCCTCCCATCAAACGTAAATCACGTGTATGTAAACGTTCGTACACTTGACCACACATAATGAACAATGCAGCAGATGACAAACCATGTGCCAACATCATGATCATGAGGCCTTGGAAAGTCAGGATATTACCTGCATAAAGCGCAAGTAACACGAAGCCCATGTGTGAAATTGATGTATACGCCAATAAGCGTTTCATATCTGTTTGCTGGAAAGCACAGAATGCACCGTAGAAAATACCAATCAAACCTAAAATAATCGCAATATCTGCAAACTGAGCAGATGCTGCTGGGAAGAAAGGCATCACAAAACGAAGCAAACCATAGGCAGCTGTTTTAATCAAAATACCAGCCAAGTCTACAGAACCTGCTGTAGGTGCTTGCGCATGAGCATCTGGTAACCAGCCATGCAATGGGAATACTGGAAGCTTAACTGCAAAACCAATAAAGAAACAAATCATCAATGCATAGGCAATATGAGGTGCTTGTTGGTCTAAAGTATTCGCTACTGCAAGTAAGTGGTTATAATCAAAAGCAACATCACCTGTCATCATGTATCCATAGATCACCAGACCAAGGATACCAATGAGCATGATCAGACCCGCAACTTGGGTATAGATAAAGAATTTGGTCGCTGCATAAACACGTGATTTACCGTCTGCGCCTTTATGACCCCAAAGTGCGATCAAGAAGTAGATAGGTACAAGCATCATCTCCCAGAAGAAGAAGAACAAGAACATATCAATTGCAAGGAAAACCCCGATTACCCCACCCAAAGACCATAAAAGGTTTAAGTGGAAGAAACCTACATTCTTTTGAATTTCTCCCCATGAACAGCCAACAGCAAGTACACCCAGTAATGCGGTTAAACCCACCATAAGTAGAGAAAGACCATCAACGGCTAAGTGAATGTTAATTCCTAGTGTTTTAATCCAAGGAACATAAAACTCAGCTGCCCAAGTCGGCGCTTGACCGCCTAAAGCATAATCAAATCCACCTTGTTTCCACAAAATAACGGTTAAGCCCAAAGTAATGAGCATACCCACTAATGCGATATAACGAGGCAAATGTTTATCAAGTTTATCGACTAACCAACACGCGAAACCTGCAATAAAAGGTACAAGAATCAGTGCGGGTAAAATCCAATTGTTTGTGATTTCCATCTTATTTCCCCACTACCTGAATCACGATCAAGATCATCAGTAACACCACTACACCGAGTGACATACTTGATGCATATTCACGTAATGAACCTGTTTGACGGGTACTTGTAAATTTATTACCACTTTTCACTATTGCAGGTAATACTAGCCATAAACCATCAATTGGGTCTCGACCAATAATTTTCGCAATCAGTAAATACGGTTGAACGAATACAAGGTTATATAAAGAATCGAAACCAAATGCATTACGGCAGATATTTGCAAGTCCAGCACCAAATGAAGTTGCAGCAAAGCCTTTAACAGCCTTATATGCAAAAGCAAACAGTACAACACCCACGGTTAAACCAACCAATGCGATACCTACAGCAACATGTTCTGCACCATGCATACCTTCTTCAACTGCTTGAGAAACTTCAAAAGCAGGAATATGAGCAGCATTTAAAACGTTCATGACTGGTGCTTTTAAGAAATAAGCCAAACCAGTTGAAAGAACAGCCAAGATACCTAAAGGCGCCCAATAGGTTGCACCTTTGATTTCGTGATAATGTGTTTTTTCTTCACCGAAGAATACCACCCAGATTAAACGGAAAGTATAAATCGAAGTCAGGAATGCACCAGCAACACCAACCCAATACAATGAGCCATACAGTGCTACAGATTGACCTTGCGCCCAAACAGCACCCAAGATTGCATCTTTAGAGAAGAAGCCGATTGTGATAAATGGAATTGCAGCCAGTGCACCACCACCTATCGCAAAACAAGCGAATAAGAATTTGTTTTTGTAGAACAAGCCACCCATCTTGAAGATGTTTTGCTCGTGATGGTAAGCCAGAATCACTGCACCTGAAGACAAGAATAATAATGCCTTAAAGAATGCGTGTGAAAGCATATGGAACAGACCAGCTTGGTATGCTTCAGCACCTACAGCCATAAACATATAACCTAACTGACTCATTGTAGAGTAAGCCAAAATACGTTTAATGTCCGTTTGCACCAAGGCAGCAAAACCTGCAACTAGCAATGTCACTGCACCAGTAATCGAAATGAACTGCATCACTTCTGGTGTCATTTCAAACACAGAGAACATACGACAGCACAAGTAAACACCTGCGGTTACCATTGTTGCAGCATGGATCAATGCAGATACTGGTGTAGGACCAGCCATTGCATCTGCCAACCACGTTTGTAATGGGATTTGTGCAGATTTACCCGCAGCACCCAAGAACAACATCAACGATGTCCAAAGTGCAAGGTTATGATCAAGTGCTAGAACTTGTGAAGCATTGGCAACGATTGTTCCAATATGCAAAGTACCAAATTGTTGGTAAAGCAAGAACAATGCGATCAGTAAAAATACATCACCAACACGAGTCACTGTAAATGCTTTGATTGCAGCAAAACCGTTTGCAGGGTTTTGATAGTAATAACCAATCAATAGGTAAGAACACAGACCTACGCCTTCCCAACCTAAGAATAACAACGCTAAGTTGTCACCCAACACCAACACCAACATGCTGGCAACGAATAAGTTGAAATATGAGAAGAAACGTGCAAAGTCTTCTTCACCACGCATATACCAAGTTGCAAAGATATGGATCAAGAAACCCACACCCGTGATCATGCCCATCATCAATAATGATAAGCCATCAAGATGCAAACTTACGCCCGGGGCAAAACCACCCACATTAAACCAAGTCCACAAATGCTGTGATTGTGCAACTGAACCTTGATTGACAAACTCCATGCCTGCAATCAAAGCAAATAATGCAGAAAGACCAACAGAACCTGCGCCAATAATGGCAGCTACATTTTTAGGAAGTTTATTACGCCCTGCCGCTAAAAGGACAAAACCAATGAGCGGAAATAAAATCGTTAAATATAAATAACTCATCCGCGCATCTCACTAGCAGCATCTACATCCAGATGATGGAAGCGATGGTAGAACTGAAGGACGATCGCAAGACCGATACACGCCTCTGCCGCAGCAAGAGTAAGGATCAAAATAAACATAATTTGACCATCAGGTTGTGCCCATGCACTTCCTGCCACAACGAATGCCAATGCGGCTGCATTCATCATGATCTCAAGGCTCATCAACATAAATAATAAGTTGCGTCGTACCATTACACCGTAAAAACCCAGTGCAAAAAGGATAGATGCAACGATCAAACCATGTTCTAAAGGAATGCTGCCCATTACTGTTTATCCTCTTCTGCACTAGGTTCACGTTTGCCTAAGTGGAATGCTGCAACTAAGGCTGCAAGCAATAACATTGCGGCAACTTCAACCAATAATAAATAGTGGGTAAAGAGTGCTTGACCAACAACTTTAGGACCAATGACTTGAGTACCTAGTACTGCACCATGTGGCACATAATCTGAACCCAATACCCAAACCAAACATAAACCAATTAAAAAGCTCATGAGTGCTGGATAAGCCCAAGCATCTGAAGTCAACCATTTACGCTCTTGGTCAACTGTGTGTTGACCAAGGTTGAGCATCATTACTACGAATACGAACAACACCATGATCGCACCCGCATAAACAATAACTTCAAGCGCGGCTGCAAATGGTGCACCAATCGTTAAGAAGATACCTGCAACCGCAAGTAACGAAACGATCAAGCTTAATAAAGCATGTACAGGGTTCGCATTGGTCACAACACGAACTGTAGAAACAATGGCCACTAGAGCCATTAAATAAAATGGCCACATCATGGTAATAAGCTCCGTACATCTACAGGCGCGCTTTCACGCTGCGCTTGACCTTTTTCTTTACCATCAATCGTCATACCAGTAACACGGTAGAAATTGTAGTCAGGATATTTACCTGGACCTGAAATGAGTAAGTTTTCTTTCTCATAAACAAGATCTTGGCGTACATATTCACCTAACTCAAAGTCTGGTGTTAACTGGATTGCAGTTGTTGGGCATGCTTCTTCACACATACCGCAGAAAATGCAGCGTGAGAAGTTAATACGGAAAAATTCTGGATACCAACGTCCATCTTCTTTTTCAGCTTTCTGCAATGAGATACAGCCAACAGGACATGCAACCGCACATAAGTTACACGCAACACAACGCTCTTCACCGTCTGGGTCACGTGTTAATACGATACGACCACGGTAGCGTGGAGGTACGATTTGTTCGGCTGGAACTTCTGGATATAAAATCGTATCGCGTTTGCGTGTGACATGGCTAAACACCATCCACAACGAACGAACAATTGATCCTACGCCAGCTAGAATTTTATACATTTTGTACTCCCTGCTGTCCTAGGCTTGATTCATCAGAATCACAGCACCAGTCACCAAAAGGTTGACCAATGCAAGTGGTAAACACACTTTCCAACCAAAATTCATCACTTGGTCATAACGTGGACGCATTAAAGAACCACGAGCCAAGACAAACATCATCACAAAGAATGCTGTTTTCGCAATGAACCAGAACGCATCTGGAATGAATGGAATATTTAAATTAAATGGTGCTAACCAACCGCCGAAGAATAAAGTCACGATCAGTGCAGAAATAAGAATGATGTTGACGTATTCAGCAACAAAGAACATCCCCCATTTCATACCACCATATTCAACATGATAACCTTCAGCCAGTTCTTGCTCAGCTTCTGGTTGGTCAAATGGATGACGATGTGTTACCGCAACACCGGCAACCACAAAGATCATGAAACCAATGAATTGTGGAACCACAAACCATACATCACGTTGTGCTTCTACGATTTCACGTAAGTTAAATGAACCTGCGATTGCAACAACACCCATCAATGAAATCCCTAAGAAGACTTCATAAGAAATGGTTTGTGCAGCTGAACGTAGACCACCAAGTAATGCATATTTGTTATTTGATGCCCAACCACCAAATAACACGGCATACACTGCGATACCTGCCATTGCCATAAAGAACAATAAGCCAATGCTCATATCTGAAACACCCAAATAAGGTGAAACAGGAATAACCATAAATGACAGTACCGCAGTTGCCATCGCAACTGCTGGTGCTAAACGGAAAGTCAGTTTATCAACAAACTTCGGTGTCCAGTCTTCTTTAAACATGATTTTAAGCATGTCAGCAACGATCTGAAACATCCCGCCCGGACCTACACGGTTCGGACCATAACGGTCTTGCCATAAACCAAGCAAACGACGCTCAATAAAAGACATCAATGCTGCAAGCAAAACCACAACCAACAAAATCACAATTGCCTGAATGACCGAATAAGCAATCGGCCAGTCTTGTGCCCATGTCGGTAGGGCGCGTAAAGATTCATTCATGATTACACTCCTACCGTTACAGATACAGGTTCAGCAAGTGAAACGGTTGGTGCTTGTCCAACTGGATAGCCGATATAACCCGCAGGTAAATACTCAATGACTTGTACAGGAAGACTGATCGTGGTCTCACCTGCTTGCACTGTAAGTTGCTGTCCATCTTGAACATTCAAACGTGCCGCATCCTGTTCACCTACAGCAAAAGCAGCTTCAGGAATACGTGATTCCATTGCTGGTGTTTTCACTGTAAATTCACCAGAAGCAAAAATATGATGCATTGGAACGAGACGGAAACTATCTGGATTGGTCCCTACAGCAGTCGGTGCAACAAAGCTATGTGCAGGACGTTTCACTAAACGGTCGAACAAACGAATACCCGAGTCACCACCTTTCAGATGTCCACCCACTTCGTCTTGGTATTTATTCCAAGCTTGTGGAGAGTTCCAACCTGGTGCCCATGCAAATGGAACCAATGACGAGGCATCTTGTGGTCCAACATAACCTTCCATTGAGAATGTTAATGCAGAATCTACATCGACTGGTTGCTTCGGCTCATGTACGTTCAATGGCGCACGTATAGCTGTACGACCTGAGTAACGACGCGGTTCACGGGCAATTTTCAAGCCATGAACTCGGTAGCCTGCATCAGGTGCAACATCTTGGATCGCTTCTAACGCTGGAACATTTTTCACGACAGATTCAATCACGTCATCCAGCAAAGTCCAAGAAATCGCCTTACCTTTCACACCCGTTTCAATGGCATGTAACCAGCGCCATGATTCTTTAATGGCATATTCTGGTTTGTAGTAACTTGGATCATAGACTTGGTAGAAACGTTGTGCACGCCCTTCTTGGCTGACAACAGTACCATCACCTTCAGCAAAACTTGCAGCAGAAAGAACCACATCCGCAGCGTTTACAGTTTCAGTTTCAGAGTGATCAAGCACAATCACGCTTTGCGCTTTCGCTAAAGCCGCTTGTACTTGAGTTGCAGGCAAACGGCGGAACAAATCATTTTCAACGATAATGATTGAATCATAGTCTTGTGCAAATGCTTGCTCTAAGCTTAAACCACCAAATAATGTCAAGCCCATTGAGTTCACTTCAGGAACTGTCAATGTTAGACCTGCATTTTCACCTAGATTCTGTGCAACCTGTGCAGCAGCTTCCATGATGGCAGCATCTTGTAAGCTTGTTCCAGAGATGATTAATGGCTTTTTCGCAGCTTTTAACGTATCCGCAATGGTTTGTGCAAATGCTTTCGCATCGTCATCTAAACCAAGAATTGTTTCGCCTTTTACAGCCGCAGCAACAGCAAAGCCTAAACGTGCAATATCGTTTGGAGAAGCAACAACTTCACCCTCTGCAATATCAGCTAAACGTGTTTGCGTTGCAGCTAAAATGTAAATTGGAGAATTCGCATCCTGACCAATACGTTTTACCGGTTCAGCTAACCAATCTTGTGTACGACGGTCTGCAGCCATTTGCTTGGCTTTGTTTTTCGCAGCTTGGCGAACTGACAATGCCATACGTGGTGCAGATTGAGTTAAGTCTTCACCCAGGATCAAGACAGCATCATAGCTTTCAATCTCACGCATACCCGGGTTATAAACACCCTCAGCCTGCATAATTGATGCAGCCAACTCAACCAAGTTTTGCTCTTTTTGAGACATCCCTGTTGAGTAGTTTTGCTGACCCACCAACTCACGCAAGGCATAGTTGGATTCTAATGATGCACGTGGCGAACCAATACCCAAGACCTTCTTGCCTTGAACATTTGCAATCACTGAATCCAATGCCATATCGACAGAAATCGTTTCGATATCTGCGCCATTGCGGAACTGTGGTTGACGTGGACGATCTTCACGGTTCACATAACCTGTACCGAAACGACCTTTATCGCACAAGAAGTATTGGTTAACTTCACCGTTGAAACGGTTTTCTACACGACGTAGTTCACCATAACGCTCACCCGGTGAAATATTACAACCTGAAGAACAGCCTTGGCATACGCTTGGCGCATACTGCATGTCCCATTTACGGTTATAGCGTGCCGAATGTGTTTTATCAGTAAACACACCTGTTGGACAAACTTCAGTCAAGTTACCAGAGAATTCAGACTCTAAAGTTCCTGATTCTGGACGACCAAAATAAACACGTGATGCATTGGCATAAACACCAAAGTCTGTACCACCTGCATAATCGTTATAGTAACGAACACAACGATAACATGCGATACAACGGTTCATCTCATGCGCAATGAAAGAACCTAACTCTTGGTTATGGTGTGTACGTTTGGTAAAACGATAGCGACGACGGTCGTGCTGTGTCATCACCGTCATATCTTGAAGATGACAGTGACCACCCTCTTCACAGACTGGACAGTCGTGTGGATGGTTGGTCATTAAGAATTCCACGATAGATTCACGGAAATCTTTTGCTTCTTTGTCTTCAATCGAAATAAAGGTATTGTCAGATGCAGGAGTCATACATGACATTACTAAGCGACCGCGAGTATCTTCTGGATTCGCATATTGAGTAACAGCACATTGACGGCAAGAACCGACAGAACCTAAAGCTGGATGCCAACAAAAATATGGGATGTCGATGCCAAGACTCAAACATGCTTGTAGCAAGTTTTCCGAGCCATTGACTTCGTACGATTTTCCATCGACATGAATTGTAGCCATAGTCGAATTCCTTAAACTTGTTCTACGTGGCTGGCTTGCGCTACAGGACGATCTGTCACTTTAGCTTCAAACTCGCTACGGAAATATTTGAGTGCACCCATCAATGGTTCCATCGCACCTGGTGCGTGAGCACAGAATGTTTTACCAATCCATAACTTACGAGTCAGTTCTTGAAGATGTTGAATGTCTTCCATCTTCCCTTCGCCCTTCTCAATAACGACAAGAGCTTTTACTGCCCACGGTAAGCCATCACGGCATGGTGTACAGAAACCACATGATTCACGTGCAAAGAATTCTTCTAAGTTACGGGTCGCAGAAACCATACATTGGGTTTCATCAACAACCATTAACAAACATGTACCTAGACGAGAACCTGCTTTCATAATGCTTTCTGAATCCATTGGAAGATCAATGTGTTCAGCAGCTAAGAAGTCAGTTGATGCGCCACCCGGCAACCATGCTTTTAGCTTAAGACCATCACGCATACCGCCGGCATAGTCTTCAATCACTTCACGTGCAGTTGTACCGAATGGTAATTCCCATAACCCAGGGAAAGTAACTTTTCCTGATGCACCATAGATTTTAGTGCCCGGATCTTTAGATTTACCCGCAGACAAACCGATATACCACTCAGGACCACGCAACATGATTGCAGGCAAGTTGTTATAGGTTTCAACGTTATTGACAATCGTAGGACGACCCCATGCACCTGCAACTTGCGGGAATGGTGGTTTGGTCCGTGGATTTGCACGGCGACCTTCGAGTGAGTTAATCAATGCAGTTTCTTCACCGCAGATATAACGACCCGCACCTGTATGTACATGGAGGTCAAAGTTCCAACCTGTACCTAAGATGTTGTCGCCCAAATAACCTTTAGCACGAACTTGCTCTAAAGCTTCATTTAAGTATTGAGCAGCTTCGATGTACTCACCACGAATGAAGATATAGCCTTGTGTAGCTTCAAGGGTATAACCCGCAATCAACATCCCTTCGATCAGTTGATGAGGAAGTTTTTCCATCAACAAACGGTCTTTGAACGTACCCGGTTCCATCTCATCGGCATTACAGATCAGGTAACGAGGACCACCATCATTTGGTGCCATCAATGACCATTTAATCCCTGCTGGGAAACCTGCACCACCACGACCTTTTACAGTCGCTGCTTTGATGACTTCAAGAACATCTTTAGGTGGCATAGACAGCGCTTTTTTAAAGCCTGCATAGCCTTCTAAAGCTTCATAATCATCAGCACTACGAACAAATTCCTGTTTACTCAAACGCCATGTTAATGGGTGAGTTTCAGGGTTTCCTTCGCCATAAATTGGTCTTGGTTCGGTATTCATACATACTTCTCCAATAACTGTTTCACAGAAGTCACTTCAACCAAACCGTGAGTATCTTCATCAATCATTAAGGTTGGACCTTTGTCACAGTTCCCTAAACAACAGATCGGCAATAAAGTAAAACGACCATCAGCTGTCGTTTGACCAAATTGGATACCCAGTTCACGTTGGAAAGCTTCTGCTAAAGTTTCCGCACCCATCAAGAAACAAGCAATCGAATCACATAATAAAATTACGTGGCGACCAACAGGTTGACGGTAAATACGGTTATAGAATGTTGCAACACCTTCCAAATCGGCAGTTGTAATTGTCAATAATTGAGCAATTGCATGTAACTGCGCATCATCTACCCAACCGTTACGGCGTTGTACACACTTTAAAGCATCCAAAGACGCTGCGCGTGGGTATGGGTAATGACCCATGTGATGTTCAATTTCATGGATTTCTTCGCTAGTCAGAATCCCTTCAACATTCACACGTGGCTTTTTATCAGTCAAAATCATCATAATGCGTTTACCCCTTAGCGATCCACGTCAGCCATAACGACGTCAATTGTCGCTAAATAAATGATCAAGTCAGATACAAGACTGCCGTTAATCACGGAAGGAATTTGCTGCAAGTGGGTGAAAGTTGGTGTACGAATACGGGTACGATAGCTCATCGTTGACTTATCAGAAGTCAAGTAATAGTTAGACGCACCTTTTACCACTTCTGCCATTACAGATGCTTCACCAGCTGGCATTACAGGACCCCATGACACGCTCAAGAAGTGCGTAATCAAAGTTTCAATATCTTGTAAAGTCTTATCTTTTGGTGGTGGAACTGCCAATGGATGATCCGCTTTATAAGGACCAGAAGGCATATTATCCAAACACTGTTTGACGATTTTCAAAGATTCTTCAATTTCACGATAGTGAACCATCACACGTGCATAAGCATCGCCTTCGTATTCCAATGGCACGTCAAAATCGTAATTTTCATAGCCACTATAAGGACGATATTTACGAACATCAAAGTCGATACCTGTTGCACGTAAACCAGTACCTGTCACACCCCAAGCCAATGCTGATTTTGCATCGTATTGTGCAACATTACGGGTACGCCCGATAAAGACAGAGTTCTTAAGTGCCGCAGTATGATATTCCTTCAAACGTTTTGGCATCCATTCGAGAATTTCACGAATCAATTTTTGCCAGTTGTTTGGAAGATCATGTGCCGTACCGCCGATACGGAACCATGCTGGATGCATACGGAAACCTGTGATCGCCTCAATTGCGTCATAGATTTTTTGACGATCCGCGAACATATAGAATACAGGTGTCATACCACCCGCATCTTGAATCGCAGTACCGATATACAATAAATGGTTATTGATACGGAACAATTCAGACATCATGACACGAATACATTGTGCACGATCAGGAACAGTGATTCCTGCAAGTTGCTCTACGCCCATCACATAAGGCATGTTTTGCGCGCAACCGCCCAAGTAATCTACACGGTCAGTATAAGGAATAAATGAATGCCAAGTTTGACGTTCAGCCATCTTTTCCACACCACGGTGGTGATAGCCAATATCAGGCACACAGTCTTTTACTTCTTCACCATCTAACTGCAAAATAACACGGAATGCACCATGTGCAGATGGATGGTTAGGGCCCAAGTTCAAGAACATAAAGTCTTCATCTGCGTTACCGCGTTTTAGACCCCAATCTTCTGGAACAAAACGAAGATGTTCTTGCTCGAAATCCTGTTTGGCTTTGTCTTGCATATACGGAGTATATTCAGTCGCACGTGCAGAATATTCTTTACGTAACGGATGACCTTCCCAATACGTTGGCAACAAAATACGACGAAGCATTGGATGCCCTTCGAAATTGATTCCGAACATATCGTAGGCTTCACGTTCGTACCAATTGGCATTTGGCCAAATGTTGGTTGCCGTTGGAATGTTAATATCATTCTCATTCAACGCAACTTTAATACGAATATCACTATTGCGTTCCAATGAAAGCAAGTGATAAAACACAGTGAAGTCAGATGCAGGCAAACCATCACGGTGATTACGCAGACGTTCATCAACCGCAGATAAGTCAAACAGCATCACGTAAGGACGTGGCACTGTACGCAGGTACATTAAAACTTCTTGTACACGTGCGCGCTCAACCCAGACCGTTGGAAAATCTTCAAACGTAGGTTGCACGTAAAAGTTCTCGCCAAATTTGGCTTTGAGATCTTCTACAATCGCAAATGCTAGGCGGGAATCAACTGGAGTTGATTCTGGCATAGCAATTTCAGTTTCAGCCATTGGCTTGGCTTCCTATTTAATACAAATTCTGTCAAATTTTCTGATGATCATACTCTTTGAATATGTCAAACATTCATCAGAAAAAATTACTCAATCTCATCCATAGAGCGTAAGTTTTTCACTGCAATACGTTCAGCGTTCTTACGGTCGCGTTCTGGCATCATCTTTGGCTTATACACTGGCTGAAGATCATCACCAATTACCGCAGAAAGCGGACGACGTTCTAATTGAATTTGGTCTTGCAATAACATTAATGCTTGGATTAATGCTTCTGGACGCGGTGGGCAACCTGGAACGTACACATCCACAGGAATAATTTTATCGACACCTTGTACAACAGAATAAATGTCGTACATACCACCAGAGTTTGCGCAAGCACCCATTGAAATCACCCATTTAGGCTCAAGCATTTGCTCGTACAAACGTTGAATTACAGGTGCCATTTTGACAAAGCATGTCCCTGCAACAATCATCAAGTCAGCCTGACGTGGTGAAGCTCGAATAACCTCGGCACCGAAACGTGATAAATCATGCACGCCTGTTAAAGTCGTTGCATATTCTACGTAGCAGCAAGAAGTACCAAAGTTAAAAGGCCATATTGAATTTTTACGGCCCCAGTTTACAGCTGTATGTACTACATCCTCTAAACGAGTCATGAATACATTTTTATTCACTTCTTCTTCAAGCGGATCAGTCACAATCTGACGATCTTGAAGCGGATATTGTTCAGCTTCTGGATTCGCACGGGTTAAAGTATATTTCATTCCCGAGTTACTCCTTGTTCAGAGACATAGCCGGTGTTTTATCTTTCACACGACCAGAAGATTGAGCTGAAATAGTTCCTGTAGGATCCATCACTAACTCTTCAATTGAATTGAAGCGAGTAATTTCTGCAAGGTCCATATTTGGTGAACCCATTTTCAGCTGAATACCTTTTGCTTTACGACGATCTGTCGGTGCCCAGTTCAGTGCGCCAACCGAAATTGCATAAACCAATGCAAACAGTAACTCAACAACAAAAACCACAACCGTAGCAAAACCTAACCAACCTACTTCACGTACAGATGTCGCCCACGCGTATAAATAGAGGGCTTCCAAATCAAATACCACAAAGAAGATTGCTACGAGGTAGAACTTAGCAGACAAGCGGATACGTGCTCCACCAGCACTAACCACACCTGATTCAAATTGCTCTTGCTTCGCACGTCCCCATGATTTACCCCCAAGGAGCAAAGGAACGGTGAGCATAAAGACACATAAAAATGTCACGCCGATCACGAAGGCAATGATTGCCCAATCGTATGGAGTAATGGCACTCATGCGGGGATAACTCCTGGCAGGCCTATTATTTAACAAAGAATGTATGTATTGGCCTTGCAAATACACCAAACACAAAATAAATCTGGTCAATTGTACCCGATTGATGTCATCTCTTGCTAGTTAATAGCTCTAAGTCTTTCGGATGATTTTTTAGACAAAACACATTATTTTTCATGATTCGACGCTATAGCGTGTTCATTTATCGCTTTAACTAATTCCCTTTACATTTTTTATTAATTTTTCCGAAGTATATTTTTTCAGCATCAATTAAAAATGACAAATCAGTAACTTAATTTGATTTATTTTTTCACCCTTACCTGTTTTCTAAACCGATTTATATTCATTTAGGCAACATTCTGTACAAATTCAAGGCCAAGACAAGCCAAACATTTTGTTACATTGTATGTAAAAAACTCATATCTGCGACCAATCCTATTTTCAATAAAATTATCTCTATATGATAAAAAATGTCATTAAATTATTTTTAACACCTTATATTGAAGAAGAAATTATCACCATTGACTGCAACACACCAAAACCAAGATTTCCAGCATGTTGATCAACAGAGACTGCGCCTACTTTTGACCTACCTTGCTATCAATGACATCTTTTAGCAACATTGGGAAAGGTTGCTTTGATCAGTTATTTTGATAAATTGTTTCTGAAAAAATTAATCAATACTTTATAAATTCTTGCCCAGCTTCAAACCCATATCGATTTTCACGAAGTGCTAGATTTAGCAGCACCCGTATATAAATCCCCTCAACAATTCTGCTTCGCAAATCAAGACGAATTATCTACACAGCCTATACACATCAAACCATTTTTCCTGTGTATGCTAAATATCATTGACTTAAATATCATTGACTTTAAATCAATAATTTAGGGGTAAAACATATGCAATTTAGTAGCAAACCAAATTACTTTTTATTTGCACAATTACTGATTCGTCATATCGAAAATTATGTCAAGAAACATCCTGATGCACAAAATGCTATTTTTGATCTTCGTGATGTCTATGAAATTTTCCGCCAAGATCTTGCAGCAACGACAACCAATCTTGAAGGCATACTCAACATAGCCGATGAATATCAAATTGATACCATTCAGGGCGATCAAAAAATTATCAGCGGCTATAAAATTGATGCTGAGCAAAATAGCTTATTGATTGACTTTAATACAGATGCATTACAAGCATTGAGAGAAAGCAAACCGATTATCGCGCCTGATGCGACGATTCAAGAATAAAATTTCCAACTGCATAAAAAAAACACCGAAATATTTCGGTGTTTTTTTTCGCTCAAATTTTTAAACCACAATCGCTACGCTTTTTCTTTGCTTGTTTGCGCTTTCTTTTTCTTGAAACGCTCAACTGGCCAAGACATGGTAAATCTCGCACCACCCAACTCTGGGCTTTGGTCGACTTCAATCGTACCACCAAACCAATAAGCAATACGGCTCACAATCGAAAGTCCTAAACCGTAACCACCTGATGCACGTGTACGACTATCATCTAAACGGGCAAATGCTTCAAATACACGTTTACGGTCTTCTTCAGGGATGCCCGGCCCGTCATCTTCTATACACACATAGGCCATTTTGGTCTGATGATTAATACCACCACTTAAGCTCACTTGATGGTTACAATAACGGACTGCATTACCCACCAAGTTTTGAACGACACGGTGTAGATAACGACGTTCCGCATCAACCACCACATCTGAAGAAAGTAGATTGAGATGAATTATTTTCTGCGTTTTTAAAGCTTCAGTTTCTGTCGCCACCTGCTGAAGTACATCAATCAATGCGATTTGTTCAAAATCCAGAGAAGGCGTACCCTGCTCCAGCTTCGCATAGGTCATGATTTCATCAATCAGTGTATTCAATGCTTCGATGTCTTTATCAATCATTTCCACTTGTTGTAAGCGGTACTCATGATCTTCTTCATCGGCCAACATTTCCATACCAAAACGAATTCGTGCAACAGGTGTCCGTAATTCATGCGATACCGCACGCATCAACTCCCGTTGTGCCTCGATCAAACGCTGAATATGGTCTGACATGCTATTATAACTACTGGCAAGACTCGCCATTTCATCATAGCCTTCTACTGGCACACGCTGAGACATATCCCCTGTTTTCATGACATCTAAAGCTTCATTGACCTGCTTCAACTTACGTTGCATTGGGACAATCAAACCATATACACCTAAACAGAGTAAGAACATACTCAACAAGGTAATTCCTGCTGCAAGTTTGACTGGCATCCAGTTAAACATTGGCACAGGCCCAAGTACCAGCACATTGGTTGGTGAATTTGGTAGTGGAGAAACAATTGAAATGGTTGTACCACGCACTGTTGCGCTATCACGCCACAAGATTACGCTTTGATCTGACCGTAAACGACCGATCTGCTCAGAATCGAGATTGAGCTCAGATATTTTTTCAACACCCACATGATAAGAAAAATGCTGTTGAATTTTTTTGAGGTATTCTTGTTCTTGACCCGGATAATAAACCAGATAATCCAAAATAAAGACAGGCAATGCCTTCATTTGGAGCTCGCCGATTTGATCTACTTTGATATAAAGATAATGCTTGAGATCATTACGAATACCCAGTACCAAATAGGCAATACCCTGTTCAGCATCATAACGCACAACAGCTTTTTGACTTTCAATACGTTTTTCTTCCGTACGAGACAAATCAACTTTTTGTGCATCTAGATAATAAATAGGCAGCTCTAATAAATCAGAAGCATCCGAAATCCAGTCAAGGCGTTGTTGCTCGGTTTGTTGACGTGCCACACCTTCACTGATCACAAATGAGATACCATCTGTTAAAGATTCGCGATATTCCTGCGCACGTTGGTAGTTGATTATTTGGACCAATAAATATCCAAACAACGCCACCAACACCACAAGAATAACCAATCCAGCATAGATACGCAGGAATATACTGTGTTTAGACACGCAAACTCACCTTCGTTATGCTTGCCATCATATCGGCAAGCATTTTAGATGATTGACCCATCGTTTATAGACCAGTCTCTTTAACAAATAAATAACCTTTACTACGTACAGTTTTAATACGTTTCGGATTTTCTGGATCATCACCAATTTTTGGACGAATACGAGAAATACGGACATCGATTGAACGATCTTGACCATCGTACTCAATACCACGTAGACGTTCAAAGATATCTTCACGTGACAAAATACGACCTGCATTTGATGCCAACAGCCACAATAAATCATATTCGGCACTGGTGAAATCAACCAATTCGCCATTTAAAGTCACTGAACGGCCACCGTTGTCGATCACAAGATCATCAAACTCGATACGTTGTGCAACTTCATCCTCAGGCGTTTTATCCGTACGGCGTAATAAAGCACGAATACGTGCAAGAAGCACACGTGGTTGAACAGGTTTAGCGACATAGTCATCTGCACCCATTTCCAAGCCTAGAACTTGGTCCATGTCTTCTGTACGTGCAGTCAACATTAAAATTGGTTGATGATAATGTGGACGTACTTCACGACAAACAGTTAAACCATCTGCGCCAGGTAACATCACATCTAACACAACAAGATCTGGTTGCTCGGCAATAATTCGACGAATTGCACGGTTACCATCTGGTTCTACCCCAACCTCAAGTCCATTACGAATTAAATATTCTTGAGTTAAGCGAGCAAGACGCTCGTCATCTTCAACAATCAGAATTTTTGGTAACTTTTCTTCTTGGCTCATCTATTTGCCCCTATATTTGGTTTGGTCACTGCTACAAATCTCGCAGATTCAACACACTATGTTTTGCAATATACACACGTTTACAATGTAAACAAGACCTCATTCACCAAACTGATACATGAGCGTATCAATTTGTTATATTTTTATTAACTATTGAATTGTAGACAGTTTTCCAAACCCTGCACACTTTAATTTTCAATATTCCTAAGACAATCAATACTCGGATGAATTTTTATACAAAATATTTCATTGTTCATATTCTGTTTAATCAGTTCGTCGATTTTTGAGTTATCCACACACTTATCTATAAGCAGTCTTGGCTGAGTTTGTTATGCTATGTCCTTGCCAAATAAGGCATATAACAAAAATGCTTCTTTAAAGGAAAAAGGCACAAATAAAAATTTACTGATTAGAGATAAAACATTCTTAAAATGTCAATATTGATCTGACCTTAAAATTACCGTATCTTGTGTTCTAAATTAAATTAAACCACTAAGTATTGTGTTTAGTCCTCAAATATCGTGACGAAAAAAAATGCAACTCGTCCGATTCAAATGGTCCATAAACATAACAATGATGATGACAATGGAGCTACGCTGACAATGAACGCCATTACAACCCCTGGTCAACTACAAGTGATTAAACGCACTGGTGATGTTGCCGCATTTGATGCAGATAAAATCGCTGTAGCAATTGGTAAAGCTTTTTTGGCTGTGGAAGGCCAACAAAGTTCAGACTCAAGCCGAATTCATGACCGTATTACACAATTAACAGAAATGGTTATGAATACTTTTAATCGTCGTTTACCGTCTGGCGGAACAATTCACATTGAAGAAATTCAAGACCAAGTTGAATTGGCACTTATGCGTACAGGCGAACAAAAAGTTGCACGTGCTTATGTAATCTATCGTGAACAACGTTCTGAAGCACGTAAACAAACCGGTGCTCATCATCACCCAACTTTACAAATCACAGATGCGAACGGTCAGCTTCAGCCTCTAGATTTGGGCAAACTTCAAGCCACGATTGAAAAAGCAAGCGAAGGCTTAGAAGGTATTGATGTTCAAGCCATTGTCGATGAAACAGTTAAAAACTTATATAACGGTGTAAAACAGTCAGACATCTCAACCACGATGATGATGGCAACACGTACTCGTATTGAACAAGAACCAAACTATACCTATGTGACTGCACGTTTACTTCGTGATGATTTAGTTGCAACAGGTTTAAAATTCTTAGGTTTAGCCACTGACACTGAAGAAGGTGATGCGCTTGAAACTTACCTGAACAAAGGGATCGAGTTAGAGCTACTTTCACCAGAACTTTTAAACTTCGACCTTGCTAAATTGGCTGCTGCGATCAAACCAGAACGCTCAAACCAATTTACCTATTTAGGTCTTCAAACCTTGTTTGACCGCTACTTCATTCACTCAAATGATGTACGTTTCGAACTTCCGCAATTGTTCTTCATGCGTGTCTCTATGGGGCTTTCACTAAATGAAGAGCAACGTGAAGATCGTGCAATCGAGTTCTATGACTTATTGTCTAGCTTCGATTATATGGCGTCTACACCGACCCTATTTAACTCAGGTACTTTACGTCCTCAACTTTCAAGCTGTTACCTCACCACCATTCAAGATGATCTTTATGACATCTATGGTGCAATGCGTGACAATGCCCTCCTGTCTAAATGGGCGGGTGGTTTAGGAAATGACTGGACACCTGTTCGTGCTTTGAACTCATACATCAAAGGCACCAATGGTAAATCTCAAGGTGTAGTTCCATTCCTTAAAGTTGCTAACGATACTGCTGTTGCTGTTAACCAAGGTGGTAAACGTAAAGGTGCTGTATGTGCGTACCTTGAAACTTGGCACTTGGATATTGAAGAATTCCTAGAGCTACGTAAAAACACAGGTGATGACCGTCGTCGTACGCACGACATGAACACGGCGAACTGGGTTCCAGATTTGTTCATGCAACGTGTAATCGAAGATGCTGAGTGGACATTGTTCACGCCATCTGAAACACCTGATTTACATGACTTAACTGGCGCTGCATTTGCTGAACGCTATGCTTACTATGAAGGCATCGCTAAAGAAAGCAATATGCTTCATAAGAAAATCCGTGCGAAAGACTTATGGCGTAAAATGTTATCAATGTTGTTTGAAACTGGTCACCCGTGGATCACATTCAAAGACGTATGTAACTTACGTTCACCACAGCAACATGTTGGCGTAGTTCACTCATCTAACTTATGTACAGAAATCACTTTAAATACCAATAAAGATGAAATTGCAGTATGTAACTTAGGTTCGATCAACCTTGTTCAACATGTTCAAGGTGGTTCTTTAGACCGTGAAAAATTAGCTCGCACTGTAAAAACAGCAGTTCGTATGCTCGATAACGTAATTGACATCAACTACTATGCAGTTGAACAAGCACGTAATTCAAACCTTAAACACCGTCCAGTCGGTATGGGGATCATGGGCTTCCAAGATGCTTTATATGAATTGGGTATGGGTTATGGTTCAGATGAAGCAGTCGACTTTGCTGATGAATCTATGGAAGTAATCAGCTACTATGCGATCCAAACTTCTAGCGACCTTGCGATTGAACGTGGTGTTTATTCAACATTTAAAGGTTCATTGTGGGATCAAGGTATCTTACCAATCGACTCTTTAGAGATCGTTGCAAAATCTCGTCCAGAGCGTATGTTCGAAGTTGACCGCACTCAACGTTTAGACTGGGACACTTTACGTGCCAAAGTTCAAAAAGACGGTATGCGTAACTCAAATGTGATGGCGATTGCGCCTACAGCAACGATTTCTAACATTTGTGGCGTTTCTCAGTCAATCGAACCTACTTTCCAAAACCTATATGTAAAATCAAACCTTTCTGGTGAATTTACAGTGATCAATCCGTACCTAGTACGTGCATTAAAAGATCGTGGTCTTTGGGACTCTGTGATGGTCAATGACCTTAAACATTTCGAAGGTTCTGTACAAAAAATTGCCCGTATTCCTGAAGAATTAAAAGCAATCTTTGCAACAGCGTTTGAAGTGGATACACGTTGGATCGTGGATGCTGCATCACGTCGTCAAAAATGGATTGATCAAGCACAGTCATTGAACCTTTATATCTCAGGTGCAAATGGTAAAAAACTTGACATCACGTACAAGATGGCTTGGTTACGTGGTCTTAAAACAACGTATTACCTCCGTGCTTTGGGTGCGACATCTGCTGAAAAATCAACCATTAACACGGGTGCTTTAAACGCAGTTAAAGCAACAACTGTGGCTGCTCCAGTTGCAGCGGTTGCGCAAGAAGCTAAACCAGAAGTATCTGCTGAAGAAGATGGTTTCTCTCAAGCAGCACCAGTACCACAAGCATGCTCAATCGATAATCCTGATTGTGAAGCTTGCCAGTAAGTAATCCTCCCCGTCCCTCCTTTTAAAAAGGAGGGAGATTCCTCGAAGCAAATGGTGGGATGAAATTCCCTCCCTTTCAAAAGGAAATTTAAGGGGATTGAATAAATCTGAAATCATAAAAGGCTAAGCCATGTTCCATTTAAGTCATAACTACGAGTTAGGCATAATTGTGCTGATCTTGGCCTTTTTGGTTTTTTATGTTCCTGCGGTCTATGCATTTATTGCGATCCGTAAACAGCAAAAGCGTAAGCAAAATAAGTAGTGTGGGTATCTGTTCTTTCGAATAAGAATAAAGCAGCTATCGGCAAAACTTAATTTTGCTTGCACAGAATAAGCGTATAGTAGTGACATCTTTTTGTGAGATGTCGAACATAGATATTAACAACGAAGAGAGAACAACGATGTCTATCCTAAGTTGGGACGATTTTGAAGATGATGAACCGAAACAAGCTGCACAAGCTCACCAGCCTGCGCCCGTCGAACCGAAAAAAACGAATGATTCGCAGGTGGTATCTGATGCAAAGCAATCATCGCAGAATGTGGCAGCTACACAATCCGCTGGAACCTATACAGCAAGATCAACAAATCCAACCGATTCGTTGGCAAGAGCATCTCACGCCTTAGAAAATCTGGATGTTGCACCGGGCTTGGAAGAGCTTGAAATGGGTGCGCAACGTGTACAAGTTGATGATAAAGCCATGATCAACTGTCGCGCAGACTTAAACCAACTAGTACCGTTCAAGTACGAGTGGGCTTGGCAAAAATACCTAGACGGATGTGCAAACCACTGGATGCCACAAGAAGTCAACATGAACCATGACATCGCACTGTGGAAGTCTGAAAATGGTTTGACTGAAGATGAGCGTACCATTGTAATGCGTTCTTTAGGTTTCTTCTCAACTGCAGATTCATTGGTTGCAAACAACTTGGTATTGGCGATTTACCGTCACATTACCAACCCTGAATGCCGTCAATATATTTTGCGTCAAGCATTTGAAGAAGCGATTCATACGCATGCTTACCAATACTGTATCGAATCTTTGGGTATGGATGAAGGCGAAGTCTTTAACATGTACCGTGAAGTTCCATCTGTTGCTCGTAAAGCAGCATGGGGCTTGAAGTATACGCAGTCTTTATGTGATCCGACTTTCCATACGGGTACCCCTGAAAACGATCAAATCTTACTGCGTAACTTGATTGCATTCTATTGTGTACTTGAAGGGATCTTCTTCTATTGTGGTTTCAGCCAAATCTTGTCTATGGGTCGTCGTAACAAGATGAATGGTGTTGCTGAGCAATTCCAATACATCTTGCGTGATGAGTCTATGCACTTGAACTTTGGTATCGACATGATTAACCAAATCAAGATCGAAAACCCACACTTATGGACTGCTGAGTTCCAAGAAGAAATCATTCAAATGATTCTTGAAGGCACCATGCTTGAAATCGAATATGCACGTGACACGATGCCACGTGGTGTATTGGGTATGAATGCAGCGATGATGGAAGAATATTTGAAATTCATCTGTAACCGTCGTTTAGCACAGCTTGGTCTTCCTGAGCAGTTTGCTGGTGTAAATAACCCGTTCCAGTGGATGTCTGAGATGATGGACTTGCGTAAAGAGAAGAACTTCTTTGAAACGCGTGTGACTGATTATCAAACTGGTGGTGCGTTGAGCTGGTAAAGATTAACGTCACCGTCACGCGACACATATGTTGTCATTTGCGACACATAAGTTGTCATAGACACAATAGTAAAAAAGGCTGCAACTCAAGTTGCAGCCTTTTTTCAACTTAGTGACTAAAGGGACTAAACTCAACTGAGTCAATACTTAGTGGTGCAATACCACGCTTAAGACACTCTATTGTCCATTTTTTCATTTTCTGTATTTCTAACAAGTTGGCTAAATTATCGGCTGATGGGTCATCTTTAATCTCAAAAGGAATAAAGAAAATTAATTTATGTATAAAATTTCCTGAACCATGAATCATATCTAACATCACATGTATTTTTTGCTTCTGGGTCAGATGCCCTTCTCTTTCATTCTCCAACTTCAGCAAAGCATTATTCAAATATTCAACCTCTAAAGGAAAACCCTCTTCATTTTCAACTGCAACGCACTTAGTTCCATCATGAGCTAATGGAAATACATATCGTTTCATCAACTGTAATAACTCAGCATTGTGCTCTCTATAGTACGGAAATGTACATACTATTAATAATACTCGATATATTGAGCATCCTATATCGAAGGCAGCTGTTCTGTAGTTTTTACTATCTGCAATACGTAAAAAAATAATCAAGGCAGCTAAAGAGTCTAATCCAGCTAGTCGTTCAAGTCTCTGAAGCTCTTTCGTATATAAAAAAGAAAACAACTCGTTAGATAATCCATTTTTATTGTATTTATATAAAATCCTTTGAACCTCCCATGGAAGATATCTTATTCCTTCCTTGATAAGCCAATCCACTCCCTTGTGCCCACGTATTGCTTCCCAAAGAATATTATTAAGCACCTCAGAAGTACCGCGTAGTTGTTGTTCTACCAATTCAACTAATCGCTTATTAGGTGTATGCCGTCCAACGGCATAGCCTGACCACTTATTGTTGTGATAAGGATCTCCATATTCATTTTTCCCAAATGCCATTGGTTCAATAGCCTTCTCAACTTGATAAGACGTTTTTAATGACAACCTATATCTCACCTCCTCGTACCAAAATTTTACTCTCACAATATCTATATCATCACGCCTCTTACGACACGTCTCTCTCATATAAGTCCCTTTTTTAAATCAGAACCCTAAATTAAATTAGTCTTTGTAAATTATATAATTAAATACTATTAATAGAGTAAAGTTAATACAGATTTTGCCTTTCTAGTATAACTCTCCATCCGTCTATATCATATTGTTAGGACAAGCTAGGACAGAGCCGGAATGCAGCACATCACTCCAGTTAGTGTAGAAACCATTGAACGTGAGCTTTTTGAACGCCATGGCCCGATGATTGCAGATGATGCATTACGAGTGGCTCTAGGCTATCGATCCACTGACGCATTCAGAAAAGCACTTACAAGAAAAACTGTACCTATCCCAGTCTTCTCTGTTGAAAACCGTCGCGGGAAATATGCACTAGTCAAAGATGTAGCAGAGTGGTTAGTCAAACAACGTAATGCTGCTATTACGCAACAAGAGCTTAAAAAATAGAAAAGTTTATAAACTACTGATTACTCAGATTAAAAGCCAACAACATAAGGAGAAGTAAGCCATGACATAAAATTTTACTCAAATAAAAAACGGACCCTTTCGGATCCGTTGGTTCTATACAGTTAAATATAGAGATGTGAGAATCCTAGTATCTTCCGTATAGAGCCAACAGTCAAGTTTTGCGTATTTTTTACGCAAGAATTAACTCATCCCTAAAAATGGGATGAATGGCTATACATACTGGAAATACTATATGTACGCTTTTTCTTTTGATGATAAACACAATCCTTATCAATCTATTCTCAATCAAATTAATAACGCTTTTAAAGCAGAGCCGAATCTTGCCTCTACAATCCATGGTCAAAGGAAAATCTACCAAGGCTGCTATGGTCGAAGAACTGCACTTTTCCCCAGCGCAAAATCTGGAGGCTCCATTCCTACCGAAAGTCGTCTTGAATTAGCACATGCTATTTGTCTTGAGAAAAACCCACAGGTTAAATGTTTTAGATCTCAAGCTCTCAAAATCGCTCTTGGAGAAAAGGAATTCTGCTACCCAGATTTCTTAGTCAAAACAATCAATAACCAATATGAAGTTCATGAAATTAAACCTAATATCTCCTGTCTATCTGTAAATGATCTAGACAAATTTCTTAGGTTAGCAAACTTACTACATCCTCTAAACATTGCATTTCGACTGATTGACCAGAAAAGCTTGCCATCGAATAAAGACCTACAACAATTACAGCATTGGTATCAACGAGGCCATACATGCTCTTGGACGAAATATGAAATTGAGCTCGCAACAGAAGCCTTAAAATCTCATAAATTCAAATATTCCGAGCAAGTATATAAAACCCTACAAGAAGAAGATCTAGATCCCCGATTAGGTGACTACTTGCTTTTTCATGAAGTAATCACATTAATCAGCCTAAAAAATCATCATTCAAGCAAGGATGTCTAAAATGGAAAAGCCATTACTCATCCCTCAACCTGGATTTCGATTCACTTTTGCTAATCATGAACATGTATTTGAAATTACCTCATCTAATTATGGTGTAATCCGCTATGCATCAATTGCAGGAGGAAAACCATTTTCCATTTCCGCCAGTACCTTTGAAACTCGCTATAAAACTGGAGAAATTCAATGTGTCTTCGCTCCAGAAAAGCTATTCATCAATCCAGACAGTTGTTCAACCATTCGTCGTAAAGAACGCTATGTGCTCACTGCCCTAGCAAAACTGACAGCCCCCACTTCTATTGAACCACTTCGAGAACTCATTCAAGAAATTGCATTAGAAATTGAAGATGCCTCTCCACCATCAGCAAGAACTGTTGCGCGCTGGATATTGCAATATCGAATGAGTAGCCATAACGCTCTCAGCCTAAGCGAACATGGTAAAGGTAATAAGACGCTAAGATACCCACCAGAAGTCTATCAAATAATCAAACAGGTTATTTCCGAGATATATCTACAACCAGAGCATCGGACAAGCAAAGATGTGAGGGCTTTCGTATTATGCAAGCTTAATGAACAAAATATTCCAACTACATATTTACCTAGCCTTAGAGCCATACAGCGATCTATTGCAAAATTAGATCCTTATATTGAAATGCGTGTTAAGAAAGGAAGTCGTATCGCTCGCAAATATTTTCAGGCTGCTGGCATAAGTGCTCCAACCTCATTTGCTCTACATACTGTAGAAATCGACACCCATTATCTAGATATCATCGTCATCGATCCTGAAACTGGAGAAACACTCGGACGACCTTTTCTGGCTTGCGCCATCGATACATATACACGTGCCATTGTCGGGACCTACATCAGTATGTTTCCGCCTAGTGCACTCACAACTTTAGCTGTAATCAAAGACATGATTACACGCCATAGTTACGAACTACCTGGTGGAGTTCCTTCTATTATCATTCCAGATAATGGTGTTGAGTTTAAAAACAATGCTCTAGCACGTGTATGTAAACAACTCTCAATTACTATCACACCATCGCAAATCGGGACGCCAAACAACAAACCTCATATTGAACGCTTCTTCAGCACATTAACAGAAGGTATTCTGCAAAAACTTCCAGGTACAACATTCTCCAACCCTACAGCACGAGGAGAATATGATTCATCCAGAAAAGCTAGTCTTACATTAGACAAGGTTAAAGAATACGTCGACTCTTGGATAAAAATGGTTTATCAGCAAACAATACATAGTACTACTGGACGAGCCCCTCTTATTGCATGGCAAGATGCTATTGAGCATACAAAGCCTGCATCTTTAACTAAAATCGATGCTGATATTATTTGTAGAAGACCTATTGACCGAAACATCAATCATGGGCAAGTGATTATTGATGGGCTTAGTTACTTTTCACATGCACTTACCACATTGAAAGCTGATGGCATCAAAAAAGTTACTGTACTTGTTGATGATTTAGATCTGAGTAAAGTTTATATCATACACCCAGATAAAAAGGATCTAATCATTCAAGCAGACTCTACTCAACCTGAATACACGTATAACCTATCTCGCAATGTTCACCTAGAAGTTCAGAAGCGTAAAAAACAGATGTCTGGATCCGATAGACAAAGACTGGGTAAACATGCAGATCTTTATAATTTATATCAGCTTATGAAAGATATACAAAAGGATCTTGTCCGTAAAAAACCAAAACTGAAACAATTCAAAATTGAGCTACCTAAACAGCTTACACGACTGGAGTCTGAGTTAACTTCTCATCCAACTAACGAAGAACTCACAGCTATCCCCCAGCAACAGAATGCTCCACAACCAGCTGTAAGTTTTGGTTCACTTAAGGTCAAAAGACATGATAAGTAATCAATCTATCTATGAACACATAAGTCAGCTTAACGAAATCGTAATCACTTCTGATGAATTCATGCAGGCGTTTAATGGAATTCAACAATGTGCGGAGCGCAGTGTCGCGTACAAAGAACCTATTGGAAGTATGCTTCTGGCAAAAGGTGGTCTTGGGAAAACAACCTTATGTAATGCGATTGTGAGTCAAATGCCACGGTCCATCAAAGTAGAAAAAGATCGTAAAAAAACGATTATTCCAGCATTCTATGTTGAAGTTCCTTCACCAGCTACCGTGAAGTCTTTAGCAATAACAATGCTCCATAAGCTAGGGGATCCATCTCATCACACAGGCACAACCTCCTACCTAACAGATCGGTTAGGTTATTTACTACAACAATGTGAAACCAAGCTTGTTTTTCTTGATGAGTTTCATCATTTATTTGAACGTAAAGCAACATCTACCCGTTTAAACATTACAGTGGGTAATTGGCTTAAGACCTTAGTCAATGAAACAGGTATAAGCTTTTGTCTCGTTGGTTTACCTGAATTTGCCGAACTCATTCAAATTGATAGTCAAATCGCGCGACGATTCCCTTTTCATTATCAATTAAATCCTCTGACTTTAGGTACTCAAATCTCACCAGGAACCCTTTACCCTTTTCTCAAAGAGGTCAGTCATAGGGCATTGGAAATTCAAATTTCGTTTTCTCCAGATTTTGATAACTTTCTATTAAGAGTACAAATATATACAGCAACGAAAGGCTATCATGCTTATGTCATGAGCATGATACGTGAAACCATGGCAATTGCCTTGGCTGAAAATAGAAATACCATAACTATTAATGACTTTAGTCAGGCATGGAACTTAGGAATTACGTCATTTATCAGTAAACAAATAACCAATCCTTTTGAAATGTCTTTATCAAACCTAGCTAGTACTCTAAAAAAGGAGTACTCATGACATCAGTTAGCAACCTTCTTATTCATCCCATTCCTTATGATGGCGAATCGGCTGTGAGCTTCTTAGCTAGACTTGCTGAGCTTAATAGGCATTCATCTATCGAGAGATTAATTAATAAAGAGCAGCGCCATTTCTTGGCAAAAAGCGCACCGAATTGTAGATTAGCAGATCTTCCGCGTTTTAAATATGTCTTACAACTACTTAATGTTGACCCAAATCATCAAAGTCTTGCCTTTGCAAAAGCTGGCCCCACGAGCCGATCAGCGAGAAAATGGAGCAATATAGAACTACATGAAGATTTATTAAAATACTATCCTTGTTCCTATTGCCCACAATGCTTAGAAGAATAGCCATTTTTTAAAAAAAATTGGCTTTTACAACCCTTATATGCATGTCCAATACACTCTATTTTCCTTGTCGATAAATGTTATCAATGTGGATCCTCAATATCTCTTAGCTCAGGAGTGACAAAGTGCCGTCATTGCCATGCGCTATTGCAAGATGCACCTAAGATTGAATGTAGTTCAATACGAGCAATCAGATGGTTTGTAGAAACTTTGAACCATGATTCGAACGATTTTTTTCAATATTTCACTGCCTTTTGGCTAGCAATACGAGGTTTTTTCGAGCTTGATAACGTTATAGATAATGAAACTACATTAGAACTGATATACGAATATTTTAATAATCGTAATCAATCCATAATTAGATTAAGTACTTTGATTAATCAAAGAATTAATCTAGCTCATCCAAGAATCCAATTGCTCCCATTTTTGAAACATTCTAGATTTTTAAAAATTATGCAGCTTTAGTTGAGGCAAAATGCCATACATATACCCCAAGTGATAAAAGTCATATCGTTGGGGTAAAAAAACGTGAGTTACAACTTGTTTTAGGAGTTACTCATAACACACTCGAAGATTGGATTGAGCAAGATTTTCTAAAACTAGGTGATATTAATCATTACTATGATGTTATTCCTAGCCAATCAATTGAAAAATTTTTAATATTAAACAGAAATAAAAATTTATTACGGAAACCACGTACCAAGGAAATCCATCTTCATCCCAAGCAATTAGATTTAAAGGAAATTTCAAATATTCTCGACATAAATTATGAAACTGCACGTAAATTAGCAAATACGGGATGGTTTGATTTGGACAGATTATCTAATGATGCTAAAGCAGCAGAAGGATATTCTTTTACAAAACTCGAAAGTTTTAAGAGTGAATATATTCTAGTCTCAACAATTGCAAAGAAACTAGACATTAATCCAACAAATCTTGTTGAAAAACTAGCAAGCATAGGGATTGTTCCTATTCGAGGCCCACATATCGATGCTTCCCCACTAAATATATATCTTATGAGCTCTGTTAATCACCTAAGAAAATCTGATCTTGAAAAAATAATACAGTATCCTACTCTTACAGGTAGGCCTAAAAAAAGCGTTACTCCACTAAAAACAAAGCAAGATTTTTTTTCGTTAAATGAAGCAGCAGAACACTTAAACATTAGTCCCAATTAAGTTTCTGTTTTGATTAAAAAAGGAATTCTCGTTAAAGATACCAATTATCCTTTGTCCATTAAAATTCCCAAAGTATCCGTCCTTCGACTAAAGCATAAATTGCTGAGTGAAAACTCAATATCCACTAAGCAAGCAGCAAAGCTACTCAATTGTTCAGTGAATTGGTTAGGAGAATATTGGTGCAAATCTGGTTTTTTGACGGTAGAAAATCTGGTGTATTGGAAACTCGTTCAGCAAAAAGATGTCGATGAAGTACTTAAGTTGAAAGAAACCTATATGACGGGAGCTGAAGCCAGTAAATTACTAGGTATGCCTCACTCACATATTACCAATTTACAAACTCAGGGGTTAATCCAACCTATTTATCTTGGCACAGGAAGCCCGATACGTCTTTTTAAGAGATCAGATGTGCAATGTATGAAGAACAGAAACCCATAAAAAGTTCTGTTTAGGTCATCATTGATCGGTGAATTGATATACTTATCAATTCGCACTTACTTCTAGAATCTAGTGAGGATACTTTAATGCATAATCTTGGCTCAAAGCTCTAGCATCTGCTAACGCATTATGAGGGGTTGTGGATTTTTTTGTACTAAGCGATAAATCGAGCAAAAAGCCTAGTACTGGCACGTTGATACATTGCCCCTGTCCTAATAGTAAAACACGATTAAATAACTCTATATCTGAAGGATAGTCAGCCACAATCGTGATTCGACCTTCCTCCTGATTATTCACTTCCCATAAGAAACTACACAGCTTATCGACGAACTCCCACATGGGAATGGTGGATTGTCCTAAAATAGGCATGACATGCTGTAGAACAAAGGGATTTGGATTATTGCAACCAACTGCCTCATAAAACTCATATTTACCATCAGCGGATACCAAGCCCAATGAAATAAGTTCACCAGTACCTTGATCATGCCAACCATTAAACTCACAGTCTAAAAAAAGATTCATTTATCACCTCAAGATATGTAAAAGTAAACAATTAGATATTTAAGTTACTTCTTACCATAGAAAAAGGTAATTCATGTCTAATACATAAATATAGTGAATTTTTCTCAAAACAACCTATAAGACTTACTACTTATTAATCTTGGTAAAATAAAGTTTTCTAATAGTTAAAAAGTTCAATTACCAATTAATTATCCCCCCTAATTAAAGTAATTTTTTAATCTACATAGGTGTATGTTCAATCCCCAATTAACGTCCTATTTTCTCTATTTTTCTAGAATTTTTAGCAAATTACAGCTATTCTAACAACATGTTAAGGAACTAGATTTTAGATGAACAAAAGAATTAATATAGTTGACCTTTTTGCTGGCCCTGGTGGGCTTGGAGAAGGATTTAGCTCTTTTACCAGCATAGAAAATACCTCTCCTTTTCATATCCGTATTTCTGTTGAGAAAGAGCCAAGTGCTCACGCGACTTTAACATTGAGAGCATTTTTCAGAATTCTAAAAAGAACTAAGAATCTTTCATCATACTTTGACTATACTGATGGAAAAATATCAAAAAATCAATTAATTGAGCTTCACCCCCTAGAATGGAGTGAAGCATTATCGGAAACTTTGCATCAACCCTCAGCCCTTGGGATTGATAATGAAAAAATTCATAATCGTTTAGTTGAGTTAAAAAATATTTATAAAAATGAGCCTTGGATTGTAATTGGGGGACCACCATGTCAAGCCTATTCTTTAGTAGGCCGTGCAAGAAATAAGGGAATCAAAGATTATTCCCCAGAAACAGACCACCGACATTTTCTATACAAAGAATACTTACAGGTACTTTCAATCATTGAGCCCGATGTTTTTGTCATGGAAAATGTCAAGGGAATTCTTTCTTCCAAAATTAATGATGAGTTAATTTTTCCAAGAATATTAAATGATTTACAATCTCCTAATCTAGCAACAGGCTGCGGTACATCAAATAGAAAATATCAGATTTACTCTTTCGTAAAAACACCCGACAGATTAGGATTAGCTAACGAATATTCAGATCTAGCAGACTTTGTCATAAAATCTGAAGATTATGGAATTCCTCAAACACGCCATAGGGTTATTCTTTTAGGGGTAGCTACAGATATAAATGTCACCCCCACTATACTCACACCACAACCTAAGATTCCTATAGAGGATATCCTAGATGGTCTCCCAGCTTTAAGAAGTAAACTTTCAAAAGAGAAAGACTCTTTTCTTAATTGGAGCTCGGTCATTAAAAATCAATCAGCTTTAATAGTTAACGAGTTGGCTCAGCATAAACATCTAAAAGAACTACGTAAATCATTATTAAAATTAACAAAGGATAAATTTAAAATAGAGCTACCAACTCAAAATAAATTTTATACTGATGAATCAATAAGTCATAGGTTGCCAAAAGAACTTAGAGCTTGGATTAAAACTGATACGCCTAATAAAAGAGTATTAAATCATGAATCACGAGGTCATATGAATAGTGATTTAGGAAGATATTTATTTAGCTCCTCTTGGGCAGAAGTCTTTGGAAATACGGATAAACCATTTCCGAAATCTGCCGATTTTCCAAGTTCATTAAAACCAGCACATTTGAACTGGGAAAGTGGAAAGTTTTCAGATAGATTTCGAGTACAACGCAAAGGCAGGCCAGCAACAACTATTACAAGCCATATCTCAAAAGATGGGCATTACTTTATTCATCCAGATCCTTCACAGTGTCGAAGCCTCACGGTACGTGAGGCAGCTCGAATTCAAACATTCCCAGACAACTATTTTTTTGAAGGAACCAGAACCCAACAATACGTTCAGGTTGGAAACGCGGTTCCCCCATATTTGGCCACTCAATTAGCTGAAATTGTTTGGAAGTTAGTTACCAAATGAATTCCTAGTCAATCTATCAAATTAGAAAAAAACCCACTGATTGGTCACTAGGCAAACCAACTAACATAGCCCGATCAAGTCCAGAATTTATTGTTTCACAGGCTGTTTCTGGAAGTAACACACATGCATGACATGCGGCCTTATTTACAAGCCTAGAACCGGTGCCGCCAAGATCCTCAGAGCAAACGGGATCTGCAGAACACCAAGAAGCCTTAGCTATGGCACGTTTAACCATTGTCTCAAATAACTCAGGGCGTCCCAAGCGAACTAATCCCCCCTAAACTACCCTCTGAATCTCCTGAAGCTGTATAAATTAAAAATGCAGCCATTGGAGCAACAGGATCATTTGAAATGAAAATTCTTTCCTTTAAAGAAGCAGAAGAATAACCGCTCTCAAAAACTAGTTGATTAATTAAGATATGAGCAAATGTATGAATTAATAAATACCTTGCAGCCCACTTCCAATTTTGATTTAAATGATCAACCGGAGGAAACAACATTCCCTCTGCAACTAGACGTCCAACAAAATCGGCATCAAGTCTTTTTTGTAACCAAGTAGAATTAACATCTAACCAATTCGCAATAGCTTCCTCTTTTAGTTCTAGATAAATACCCTCACCAAAATTTTTAACAGCAGGTAACCATTTCTGTTCTGGAATTTTCTTAAATAACTGACTCAATGCACTGTTAGGCATATCCGCCCTAGGGTTATCTGAACGTATTAAACGCTCAAAGCCATAGAAAACACGTGTTTCTCGTAATCGTTCAACCAAGTTAACTCGATTAAGCCAATCATGAAACTCTTTAGGAACAACTCCAATTGATACTCTAAGCTCTTCGCTAGTTCCTAGTGGAACCTCATTTCTTAATATATTATATTCTGCTCGACGAAACTCAAGCTCTTTACTCTCTTCTAATACTGGGGCATCAATTTCATTAATTATTACTTTGGCCTTCCCCTGATTAAGAATTGCTTCCTTAATTATTTTTGAATCAGGGAGAAAACTTAGTTTATCTAAAATAAACTTCTTTAACTTTTCTACTGCAACATCATCTTGCCCAAATTCAAAACACATTTTGGCAAAAGTTAACTCTGAATCATAACCTGTCAGTGCATTCTGGATATCAATAATTTGCTCTTCGCCATTTAAATTTGGCAAATAAATTGAAGAAATAACCTTTCCAAAATAAATATTTGATTGATTAATGAGTACAGCAACTGGAAGCTCATCGCACTCCTCATCAGCATCTCCCAACCAAGGACGTTCACCTTGACATGTTGAAATTCCTGCATTTGCCAAACCCGAGCTTTCGATTCTATTCGTTTTCTTATTTTTATTTAGAACCATTGCTCCAGCCAAAGACTTTCTAGACTTACATCCACCACAGGATACAATTACAGCTCCTAGATCTGGACCACCAGTATCATGAAGTGTCAAATATTCATCGTTGGGACAAATACATCCACACCATTGTTTCCAAGGAAAATCAGAAATATGCCCCTTACTACATACGCTAATAAATCTAACAGGACGCCATTGCTCTTTATTTGGAGATGAACACTTTAAAGTATCTAAATTAAATTTCTTTAATTTCCCCGACCTTGAGTCATAATACCATTTCGGAAATCTGTGCGTCTGAACAGTTAGCCCATAGAGAGGCGATTTAATATCATTAACATATTGTGGTGGTTGTCGAAAGAATGGAATATCTAAAAGCTTAGAAAGCCTTGGCTCATCAATAATATATCTATTGGTTACATTAGGGTCTGAAGCTACCTCCTACACCAAATGGGGCAATTAACTGTCCTGTACGTATTTCATTAGCCATTATTGCCCCTCCTCACTAAAATACCGACTAGAAATTTCAACTTGAACACTACTGTCCACATTACGCATGCTACTTAAAACTTGAACACCCTTTCTTTTTTGGTCAGAAGTTGCGTGTTCACCAGACCATAGCATTAAGTACTCACCATCAGACTCTTGAGGATAATCCCACCATAATTGAGGGTTTCCTTTCCACTTCTTAATTAGTTCATCATGTACTGATTGGATTGCCTGTTGAGCACGACTAATTTCCATTGGTTCATGCTCTACTTGCTGACATCTCACTTTTAAGTATTCACACCCTTGACGTAAGGCTTCCTCAAAATGAGTTAAGGACTCACTAGGTTGTTCAGCGTCATATTGTTGTCGTGCCCATAGCAAAATGGCACCAATTGCAGCCCGTTTAACTGACTCTATTGAAAAGGGAGTAGCAGATGTAGGTTCAACACGTTCATATAATCGTCGGTGATAACTATGAAACTGTTCGAAATGTGATAAGTCTCTACTTTTAGAAGGGTTATACATCATCAATATTAACCCGGGCCTATCCCACCAGCGTCGTCCAACACGACCAGTAACCTGAATATACTGTGCTGTAGATTTAGGTTGACCAACAACTGCCATAAGAGCAAGTCTATCGATATCTACACCAACCTCAATGATATTAGATGCTAAGCAAGCATCAATTGCATTATGGTCACTGCAATCCGAACTCAGTCGATTCATAAGCCCAACTAACTCAGCCTGAGTCCTACGACTGGTTAATTCTTCAATGCTATTTAAATACCGTCTTTCCTCCCCCTGAACTCCATATCTATTGGCATGATCTCCCAATCTTGCTGTAATATCTGAACTAAACAGAGTTCTAGCACCACCTAACTCTCTCAAACTATTATAGAAAGTTAGAAGAGTCCACCAAGCATCTCTTTTCTTCTTTTCAAAAAGTTTTGCTCTGAAAAGGGCGGCAGAATATGTTCTAACTTGAGTGGTTAAGAACGAATTATAGCCCACAGCATAAATCCCAAGATACAACCTACCCTCTAATAGTTTTCCATGATCATCGGTGGCATACCTGCCAAAAAAAGAATCACTCATTTGTAACCCTGGGCTTGGGAACAATTGGAATTTTGATCGACAGTAAATTGATTTAACTTGCTTCTCAGCACCTCGAATGGTTGCAGTTGAAGCTATGATTTTGGGAGGAATACCATTGTTATCAGTACATAATTTTTCAATTACCCCCTCATATAAGCCATAAATCGTACCAAGGGGACCAGATATTAGATGAAATTCATCTTGTATTATCAAGCCAGGGGGGAGACTTTGTCTCTTAACAGGACCACTTTTAGTATGTTTTAATCCAAAAAGAGCACCAGTTTCTGGCTTCCAAGCCATCATAGCAAACTTATCTGCTGTACCTATAAACATCGATGGTGGATTGGAGTATATAGCTTGGTCAATAACTTCGATTGGTAGTCTTGACCACTCTCCTCCAAAATCACACATATTATCTGAACATTTTAGATAATATTTTTTATCCTTATCTTTCTGAATTCCAGCAAGAAGTTCTATTGATTTATACTTAATATTCTTCGTAATAATTTCATTAAGACGACCGATTTCACTTCTACACCAAGGGCATTCGGATAGTACTAATGGGTTACCCCCCTTCCCGAACTTCCTGAAGGAGGATATCTTTTCTTCAGCATCTTTCCAAGTATTTGGGGAACCGTCTCCTCCAACCCAAAGCCCAAGTGAAAAAGGCTTCTCTCCCAAAAATGATAGTTTGTTATTTTGATTGCTATTTTTTCGTATATGCTCCATTGCACAAATTAAGCTTGCAGCCCTCTGAAATTGTTGGGTAGTAAGCATCCGAAGGGTATAACGCATAAAAACGTTTGTACCGTCTCTTGGGAATTGATCTAATCTATTAGCAATCAATCTTTGATAAAACATATAAAAGGCAGCTACACCAAGGTATGCTTCTGTCTTACCACCACCAGTAGGGAACCAAATCAGATCAACTACTTCTCTGTCAGTGGACTTCTCATTGACCAAGCCATCAATACTTAGTAATAAGAACGCAGCTTGAAAGGCACGCCATGTTCCCAAGTTTGAATTTTCAGCTTTATTAACTAAAATCTCCCATGGAGTACGATAAACACCCTGATCTAATTTTTTAGCACCAACATATCCGTCCAAAAGGGTCAGCCCTCTTGCCTCTAATTGCTTAGATGAAATCTGCTGCAATAGCATTGATTGGTTTGCTAATTTGAAGGCTTCTAATGCTATGGAGTTATTCCGAATTGTTATTAACCCAGCCTTCATTCGAATTAAACAATTTTGACAATCTAAAATATTTTTCTTAGCAATTTCATGGAATTTATGATCATAAGCATCTAACTCTATATTTTTTCTCTCAATCCAGTTTTGATATTCTTCTATAAGTGAGTCTAAGGCCTCCCAACCATCATTATCAAATGAGTTGAGGGAAAGCTCCGAAAGGCCTCTCATTGACAAAGAAATAGGCATACCAGAACTGGTTCGGATATCCGGAGTCATGCTAGGTAGTTGGACTGCTGGCATACAATCAGCATAAATTATCGAAGGAATATCTCCATCAATAACATCCCATGCAGCAGCACATCCATGTCCAATAGCCCAAGTTGCTGCATCATTGTAAAGAAGAGCTAAATTTTGCTCATCAGTATCAAGTTTTTCAAAAGTTCTAACTCCTTCAGGATATTTAGAAAAAATCCCCCCTTCTAGACTAACTTCAAAATAGCTTTGAAAAAGAGAGTTTTTTATTCTATCAGAATGTGAATTTAAATTTGATGAATCAGTTAAGTTCCTTAATACACATGTAATAATTACTTTATTTAGTATTTTTCTAGGGAATAATTCAATTTGTAATCTAGGCCCAAATTTAGAATTGAGCTCCTCCTTGTAAGGTTCCCCTAATTTTAAGTCATTAAGTTTGACTTTAATTTTAGTATCAATGGTGGTTAGTGCAATTCGACGCCAAGCATCGAGTGTTTTTTCCTTATTGTCATTATTTACTATTTTTTTACAAAGCTCATATCCACCATTAAGTTGAATTGGTAAAGCTGTTTCTATCTGCCAGAAAAATTTCTTTTCAGATGGTAATGACACAACAATCACGGTTTCGGGCGATGATGCTTCAAGGCAAAAACTAACTCCAATTAATGATGGTCTATATGTATCATTTTTACTGAGCGAAAAATCCTGATCGTTATCATCATAAACTTCATAGGATACTTGGGAGAAATTTTTTTACCTTCAACTACTGGTGTTTCAGTTTCCTCCATCAAAATTTGATCTCCGCCCTCATCACTTCCTTGCGAGTCTTCATCAGTATCACTTTCAATAGGATCGACTTTATCATTTAGAGGATAAAGAACCCCAACCCCGTATTTTTGAAAAGGATTCTCACGTCGATAAGAAATAACTTCTTGTAAAACTTCGGAGTTGTCTTGCTTCCAAAAGCAAATATTGCTTGCACCTTCCTTAGGTCGAAAGCTCAAATTTTCATCAAAACAGATCAATTCAATTTTTTGATCAGCATTTAACAAACGACTGGGTCCCATTAACTCGGAACGAATAAATTCAATTTCTAAAGCTCGCTCTAGATTTACCTTCAAGTTATCCATCCTTAGCTACTCCATTGATTAATCAATTGAAAACCCTTTTCATGACAAAAAAGGAAAACTCGTTCCGTTGCACGTGTTATCCCTGTATAAAATAGAGCTCGATCAAAATTATGTGGATGCGAGAACGCATCAACTATAAAAATAACCTTATTTTCCATACCTTTATACGCATGTACCGTTGAATACTTTATTCCTTTTAAACCAAAGTTCTCAGGTGTAATAAACTTAAATTTTGAATTCATGGTCAGCTTAGAGATTACTGAGTCCTCTATGGCAATAAAACTCAATAAAGTAATATCATCTTGGCTAAACCCGAGTCTAAGTACGTCATCTAATGCCGTGTTAATTGAATCTATTTGTGATTGCTCATTCTTAAATGGCCTCAATGTCCAATTTTCTAAACCACCACCAGATCGCATATATCCAGAATAGGTTTCCTTATTAGCTTGCGATAACATCATTGCAAAATGGCCAATATTTCTATAATTTCGACAATTTTCATCAAAGTGCCATATTGCAGAATTATCCTTAAATTTATTAAAATATAATTCGAAATCAGAATGATAAGTAAGAACCTGATTCTGAAAATCACCGAGCATTAAGTAACTTCCTGTCTCAAATCCACCTTCCAGAAGCAAACCTAAGCAATCTAATAAATCTGGTCTTGCCAAGAAATCTTGTGCTTCATCAATTACAAGATAATCGAAGCTTGCTTCATATTGTTGGGAAGGATCAGTTAGTTTATCTTGAACAATAAGTGGTAACTCATCCCAAAATTGTTTGTTTATATGTTGATCCTTTGGAACATCAACTAATGCAAACAAAAGACTATGGATTGAACCACCAATCAGTAATGGATTTTGATCTTGTCCAATTTTATACTCTATCCACTTACCAATTAGTCTATTAAAGCAAACATACCCAACTCGAATTCCTTTTGCAGCTTTACTTCTTGCTATTTCAAGGCCAATAAGTGATTTGCCAGTACCCGCCCCACCACCTATCAAAACTTTCGAGTTATAATTAACCAACCGAAGCACAGGAAGTTGTTGTTCACGAAGCACATTTTTGAGTTCTCTCTCCTTAATTTCAAGTTCTTCTAGCAACTCAGGACGACGCTTACGAATTGGGAAACAGAAATCAATAAATTTATTTATTTGTTGCGCAGTAAGATTAAAATTTCTTTTAGGTAAATTTGGATCATTACTTATCATCAGTTGAGTTATTCGCTTTATCTCATCACAGAATTTATTTGGTTCATCAGCTCGATCGAATTGAGCTCTATCCATAATCTCAAAAGGTTGAATTGAAAGATTCAAAGGGACTGAAAATAAAGCATTAGGGAAAATACAACAGTGGACAATTGGAACATTTTCAAAATTAGGTAATATTTTCTGAACACGACGAAACAAAGCAAATCTAGCATCCCTAGCTTGTGTGAATGGAGATTTTTTTATACTAGTGGGATACCAAAATTCACCATTAAATCCAATTTCATAATGTGATTTAACTTCAATACAAATTATTCCTACATCAGGAATTAGGACCACGAAATCAATTTCTGTCCTTTTATTTTTATTAAATGGTGCCAAATCAAGAGAATGTATGACTGTCCAATTATATGTTGATTCTTCAAATTTTTTATATACAGCAACTTCACCAATTGACGAATCCTCAGCAATAGAATTTGGTATCATTTTCATAATTTTTCTCTTAAATAATCTTATACTGTTCAAGCAAAGCTAAGTGCATGTGAAGATTTAACTTTTCAGTTGGTGCTGAATATCCAAAACTTACCGAGTTAATTTTTTCTAGAGTAACTGTTCCTTTTAAACCATCACCTGACGATATCTCAAAAAAGAAGGTTTCTTTATTCCTCAATATTTCATCATCAATATATTTATAGAGTTCACTAATAAGCTGCTCATCGATAATTTCATGTTCAAGTTTTCCATGCTTTTGAGCGTTACCTCTAGATTTTTCAACTTCATTCCAAGCTCTTTCCCAACCCTGAATTGTTCTCCGCCCAATCATCACTTCAGATATTTTGATATCATTCAAAACCTTTGTTAAAAGAAGTCTAAAATGTATTTTTTTGAGTGGAGCCGTGACAACGGAACCATTAAAAGAGATCCAACTCTCGATAGCCCTGTATGGATCTTTTAGTATGACCCCAGCATTATGTAACTGTTGGAGACAAGCTTCAGGGGATCGATTAAATAATTCTTTTAAAGCAGCCTTCCAGATTCTTGCTAAGGGAGCATTTGAAATATCAAAACCAACTCCACCAAGATCAGCTTCAACTGTATGAGTAATTAAAAATAAACCATCTTCAATACTATTAGCATTTAAATAGTAAATTTTACTTTCAGTGTTATTGGGATTATATACTAAGACATTTGCTTTTGGTCTTATTAGAACTCCTTGATTTTTAGACAACTCTATAAGAATACTTTGAGTCGAATCATCAAATATAGGCTCAACTATTAAATCTAGAAGTCCAATGTCATCATCAATAACTGTCAATTCCTCTTCATTATTTAAATCATCACTAACTTCAAAAACTTCTAAAGGCATATTTGAAACAAAGTTATAACTTGAAAGCACCGGATCCGAACCAAACTCTTGCTCATCCTTTAAGCCACACCAAACAAATCGGACGAGCTTTTTATATATCGGCGCTAGAAAAATTTGTTCATGAAATTTAGAAAAACCTTTAGACCTGAATGGCCCAAAGCTAAATAAAACCTCTAAAGGTTGGCTCGAACGATAATCAGAAATATTACAGATAAAATCATCTCTATTTAAATCATATACATCTTTAAGAATTTCTCTATAAATATCTATGTCACTTTGACGGCAATATATTTTTACTTTATCTCTACCATATTGTGCACAAGATTCTAAATAACACTCAATTATTGCAGAATTTAAAATCGAGCCAATTACTTGATATTCATGGAAAAGTTCATTCAAATCATTAACTATCTGTAGCACCACACCATCATATTGTCTACCAATCAAATAATTATCATTTATTTTACAATCATTTAATATGTTTTTACTAGGCAATCTCGGGGTCAGCAATAACTTTAAAAATTCAAATCTAAGTAATAATGCTCTCTCATTGTTTTGTACTATTTCTCCATGATCTAGAATTTTAAAAATTAGGTTAGACATTAGTTTTCTAATCTTATTAAAGATAATTGAATAACCGATATATTTATCTTGTGATGGATTTACATTTTTATAAAATAGTAATTTGGAAGTAGTTATTTCATTCACATCACTTTCTCACTAGCAAACGCAATAAGATACTCTGTGAAAAAAAATCAGCATTTTTATTTTCAATATCACAATAATATCTTTGCTTTTGAAGAATCCAATTCCTGATCATTTCAATAGATTCTTCTGAACCTGCTCTATTAAAAGTCACAATGATATCACTCTCTGGATAAAACTCATCCGCAGCTTCTAAAGCTATTATATTATCAACTATAACTAGTTTAGCCCCAATAGACTTCTCCCACTCCTCCTCTTTGAATTTACTGAGAAAGTTTAATCTTCTAATGTCTTCATTAATATTTCCATCGATTAGAAGTAAGTTTTTAAGTGAATATTGATAATCATCTTTTATAAAACTTATATCGCCTAATCTTTTATAATAATTAGAATCATTGGAAGTACCCCTTCCAATTAGCACTAACCCATAGTAAGAGATATCTAAATTTTTTTCTAAAATTTTTCCAGTACACCCAGGTAAATTAATGTTTAAATGACTTAATTTTGAAACCCCTCCTTTCCCAAAAAAAGGAACAGGGTAACCATTTATTTGATACCTATGAGAATTTTCTCTAAAAATCTCTAATTTAAGAGGACCATTAGGGTTTTTTATAATTCGCCCTTTCGACTTAATCTTAAACTTATATTTACTATCAACTACTTTAAAACTATCTGTTGCCGTATCGTATGATTCAAATTTAAAGCATTCACCTGACTCAACATTTCTTAAATCCCACCATTTATTATCTTCAAGCACGTTATTCATATTTTCATAGTAGTTTTTTTTATTAGTTTGAAATGATCATCTAAAATATTTGTATCAGCTCTTTCTAAATCATATCTAAGAGCACCTAATGCAATAAGTGCTGCTGACTCGGTATCACATGGAAAAGATAGTAATGCTATTCTTCTAGAATTTTTTTCTTGTTTCTGCCACTCATAACCAAATTTAATCATAGATTCCACCCATTGTGGTATCTTATCCCAAATATTGTTTTTTTCTCTGAATCTCATTAACCTCCCCCATTTAAAGCTACTATGCCAAGTAAGCACATTTCTGACTAAAATTTTTTTTGCTCAATACATTATATAAAAATTACTATTTATGTGAAGAATCTTTGCTTGTTTTGTGATGATTGATTACGTCTTAGTCAAAAAACACTGCAATATCCAATGGAAATGGATCCCTCAGTATAGGAAGACCATTAGCCTCTAATACAGCATTAATAAGCGTCATAGGCGAATTACGCCAAATCGAGTTGACTTGCTCCAACCGACAGCCAGCGAAATAAGTATTCTCACGATAAGTTTGAAATCTTTTAAAAACTATTAAAGTGGAGTCACTCAAATAATAAAACTCATCACTTAATATCCCTCGCTTTCTAGCATTATCTTCTAATTCACCATAAAGCCAACTCATTGTGTCAATTTTTCCCCACTTTGGCTATCCATTGGTAAATTGAAATCAGGACGTCCATTAAAGCCCTGATGAACGTAGCGGTGACAAGAACCACATAGGGATATACCATTCCCTGTTTCAAATTGAGCTCGAGGTAGAAATGTCTTACGACAAATATGATGGGCTGCTACATTATCAGTTTGGCCACAAACTACACATGAATGATTGTCTCTCATTCGAATAAATTGACTCCATAGCCGAAGTAATCTTTTAGAAGAGGCTCCATTGATCAAGGCCTTCTGCGGGCATTGGTTCTTTTCACGAAGTACTTCAATAAATATCTCATCTTGCTGTATGCAGTGCGCTATCATAAAGTCTTCTAAACTAATCATTATAGGTTTTCATGAAGTTCAATACTCTCGCTTCAACCATTTGTTACACAATCAGTTCGTATTGGTAATTCTGAAGAGAGGAATTATTTTAATTTACCCTTCCTCTTCACCTAACACTCCCAAATAGCCAAAACACTCCAAACTAAACCCCTAAGCTAGCTTCTACTTTTTCATCGCGAATTCTATTTTTCAAAAATCTCTCTAGCCAAAAATATCCATGTACAAAATACATAACTTATTTTTTTTAATACCAAATCAGACTTCCTAGGTAAGTTTCCAACCTTGGGGTGATATCTAAACCCAAGATAGTGCAATTTTCTTCTAACTATCAACTCTATTGATGTCCCTTATTACGATTACGAGACATCATTTCTTGTCGTTTTGTAAGACTCACCTAATCTACGATTTGATAAATCACTTCATATCAAATTGTTCTAGCCAACTTTTAAAGCACAAATAGTTTCTGAATAGCAACTAAATCTATATTTCGTTTTTTCTGAATACTACCAATTAAATCAACCTCTAGATAAAAAAGCGCTAGATCTGCTTTTCAGAAAATGACAACTTATTCGTCGCGAAACCAAGATAATGACACTTGTTGTGTCGCTGAAATTGTCATTATGCGTCGCCAGAATTGCTAAGCTTTTGAATTTTTGAAATAGAAAATGATAACTTATGTGTCATCTGACGTTAAGCTTCAGATTAGCTGAATTTTTAAAAGAGATCATTCAGATACAAATAATTTAAAAAAGGGGAACTAATTAGCTTCCCTTTTTTTCATCAAAATATTATGTATGGATTATACTGCTATTGTTGGTCTTACTACGATTTCGCTAGTATCAACATCATAAGGTTGGTTAATCACATGAGCAATTGCATTTGCAATAGCTTCTGGTTTAAGTGCAATTTGGCGGTAACTTTCCATTGCTTCAGCGGCGATAGGATCTGTAATTGTATTAGCAAGCTCAGACTCAACCACTCCAGGATATACACAAGTTACTCGTAACTCTTTATGTTCTTGACGCAACCCATCAGAAATAGCTCGTACTGCATATTTAGTTGCGCAATACACAGCAGCTGTAGGCACTACGTAAAGCCCACCAATAGAAGATAAATTAATAATTTGCCCGTTTCCTTGTCGTTGCATCAAAGGAAGAACAGCGGCCACTCCATGAAGTACGCCACGAATATTGACATCAATCATGGCATCCCACTCCTCTACTTTGAGAGATGACATAGGAGATAATGGCATAATACCTGCATTATTGATCATTACATCAATTCGACCATATTGTTGTGCTGCAAAATCCGCAAATTGTTGAACACTATATTTTTGAGTCACATCTAACTGACGATAGTTTACCTTTAATCCTTCAGAACTTAACTCATCAGCTAACGCTTTCAATTTCTCGATTCGGCGAGCACCCATAAGTATAATATGCCCTTGACGAGCTAGGGTTTTAACCGTAGATTCACCAATACCACTACTTGCCCCAGTAATAAGAATGACTTTAGATTGGATTACTTCTGGCATGATTCAATTCCTCTGTATAAATAAACGCGCTATATTTCATATACCCTTGAAAAAATCTTAGTTTTAAAAGAACTGAACTGTAAGGCCTATTCATCTCTGATATTTGCCTAAAACTATTTAATTTCTTGCTGATATAGCTAATTTTAAATTCAACTGAGAATTGCATCATGGACTTAGATTTTAAAGTTCTTTCATCGCAACATGTTTTATCATTGATCAAAAAGTTAGCTCCATCAGAAGGCTATACACAATCAATTATTGAAAATGTTACTTTCATGCGCTCAGATCATGCATTGAAGCGAATGCCTACATTATATGAGCCTAGTATTGTCATTGTTCTACAAGGGCGTAAGCGCGGTTTTTATAATGAAGAACAATATGTTTATGATGCGAATAATTATTTAGTGGTCTCTGTCCCACTACCTTTCGATGTTGAAACTGAAGCGACTGTAAATCATCCGATGTTAGGAATAGTGCTTCGTATAGATCTTGTGGAATTAGCTGAACTTATACTAATTTTATCAAAAGAGTATCAGCCACAAAAATCAATACCTAAAGCTTTATATGCGAGTCGTATGGATGATAATTTTACAAATGCGGTATTTCGATTAATAGAAATATTGAATTCCCCTGTAGATGCTAAGATTTTGGGAAGTTCAATCTATAAAGAAATCCTATATAGAGTGCTGAGTAGCGAGCAAGGCAATGGGCTTCGAGAATTATTATTCCAGAATAATAGTTTTGGTAAAATAGCTAAAACTTTACAACATATTCATACTCATTATGACCAGAAAATAGATGTTCATACTTTAGCTAAGCAAGTAAATCTGAGCATTTCTGCTTTTCATACACATTTTAAAACTGTTACATCTACCTCACCTATGCAATACATTAAAACGATCAGATTACATAAAGCAAGATTAATGATGATAAGAGAGAATTTTAACGTTGAAGATACTGCGAGATGTGTAGGCTATGAAAGTGTTTCTCAATTTAGTCGTGAATTTAAGCGTTTATTCGGCTCTAGCCCGATAGAGGAAGTAAAAAACTTAAAAACAATACTCTCACTATCAACATGATTTTCAAAGAATATATAAACGATTAATTGAGTAAAAAATTCCAATTCAAGCTGACTAAATGCTTAAAAAATCATTAAAAACCACCTAATCACGTCAAAAAAGCATCTCTCTTCATCCACCCAAAAACGACTAAATCAATAAAATCATTAACATTTTATTATTCAAAAATAGCCCTCATTTCAATTATAATTTTTCATATGCCTTAACACCCCAAAACTTAATACCCAACAAATAAAAAGCTGAAGTTAAAATAAGACCAACAAACCACGAAATATCTGCACCATCAAGCGCTTTAGCAACAGAACCTGTGTATAGCTCTGTGGCAATAAAAGGGATTTGAACAACAACACCAAAGACATATGCTGAAACGGCCAAGACATTAAACTTTCCATAAATGCCGCCCTCTGGGTGGAAAAAAGAATCGACATCATACTCGCCATGACGAATCCAATAATAATCCACCAAATTTACAGCCGTCCACGGTATCAGGATATAAATCAATAAGAATATGAAGTTGGTAAACATGGGGAGAAAATTACTGGATGCTTTGATTCCAATCCACAATGCAATCCCAATAAATAAAAATGAGATCAACACTCGCCCTTTAGCAGATGGAATAAATGATGGAATGATGGTCTGAACAAAAGAAATCAATGTCAGCACACCACAGTATAAATTCATTGAGTTTACGGCAGATATAGAGATGACAAGAAGTAAAATAATTGTACCGCCTATGGTAGGTGCATAAGAGATGAGCCCTGATATCACATCACCATTCGGTGTCAGTAAACCGAGTGTAATCCCTAACGACATTGGAATGATTGTGCCTAAGGAACACCCCCAGTACGTTGCCCAAAATGCAGCCTTTGCTCCTGTTACCTTGGGTAAGTAACGACTTGCATCTGAGACATAGGGCGCATATGCGATCTGCCACAGGGCTGCAATCGAAAGAGAAGCAAGAAAACCAGTAGCGGAAAATGAGTTACGATTAAAAAAATCTGAAGGTAACCCCTGAATAAAAAACACCCATAGATATGCGATAAAAAAAGCTGAACCACAAATTACAAATATCGCTTTGGTCAATAGATGAATCAGTTTATAACCTACTACCGCCCCCGTAACAGCGATAACACCAGCCAATAAAATTCCAACGGATTGACTCAATGAAGGAATCAACAAATTGATCGCCTGCCCTGCCAAAGTTGCATTTGAAGCCAGAAAGCCAACATACATGATTACTACGATTCCAAGGATTGGCAACGCACCAAGAGCGCCAAACTGGCCTTTGGTTTGAATCATTTGCGGAACACCAAGTTGAGGGCCTTGAGCTGCATGAAGAGCAGCAAAGATAGCACCAATCAATGTCCCCAATATGGTACTGATGATAGCCGACAAAAAAGACTGATTAAAAATAGTGATGGACAATGATCCTGTCACAAAAGTGAGTAACATCAGGTTACTACCAAACCAAAGTGTGAATAAGTCTCGAGCCTTACCATGTCGTTCATTGAGCGGAATCTGCTGAATGGTGTGTTGCTCAATCGAATAAATATGCCGATCCTGCATAATGTGTATCCTTGTAGAATGAAATCACTGTGTAGAGAAATCGTTTAAAAATAATTCTTCTTAGTTCAATTGCTTTTCTAAAGATGCAAAGGTTGCTACGCTGCACAGCGCACTTTAATACTTGAGTTATTGAAGCTGTTTTGATTATGAATTTATCGGCTCGAATATCATCTCATCAAACAGCGCTTGTATACGTTGATGAAGCTTACTCTCAAAAATCAACACGATTCTCGACCGATGATCATCATCAGGCCATGCATCTAAGTAAGTTTCGGGAAATAAATAATGCTGAACCCCATGTAACACAATCGGTCGCAAAGACTCTTTTACGCAGATCAAAGCTTTTATTCGGAGTAAATTCGAACCATATAGGCGTGCTAATTTCTGAAGAAATTGGCTAACATTTCCCCAAGACAAAGGTTGATCAGCATATAAGCACAAGCTAAAAACATCTTGATGTGGTGATTGATCAACATTGCGATATTGATTGGTTGTATACGCAAAGCGTTGAGCATTGGGTAAACTACGTACAACTGGATATTGCTCACGATCAAAAATGGATAAAGCAACAGCTTCAACATCTGAACCATTTATAATCTCAGCAGCATCATTGAGTGTGCGTATCCCCTCAATGAATTGATGAAAGGCATTAGATAAATCTGTTTTAGTTAAAATGATTTTGTCTGCAACAGCGATTTGACGGATTCTTTCCATGCGTTGCTGAGCTAGATTTATGGGTAATAATGTATCAACAGTCGTAATGACTGTTTGCACACTAAATAGCATCGCTATGCTTTCATCTGCCAACAACAGTTTCAGTAAAGGTACAGGATCAGCCATCCCCGTTGTTTCAACAATAACGCGATCAAAAGCAGGAATGAGTCCTGTCTGAGCACGTTGATAAAGTAACTTAAGCGTTTCCGAAAATTCAGTTTTTACACTGCAACAAACGCAACCACTTTTGAGCAAGATCGTGTCTTCATCAAGACGTCCTATCAACAAATGATCTAAACCAATCTCACCAATTTCGTTGATGATCACTGCTGTACGCTTCATTCGTTCATCAGCCAACAGATGACGCAACAAAGTCGTTTTACCACTACCGAGAAACCCTGTTAATAATGTTACAGGGACACGTTTTACTGCCTTCATCTCTGTTCTCCCTAACTACAACCAAGGATAAGTTGCTTTAAGCCGTATTAACCGTTGCGTTGAAAGACATGCTGACCTTGTAATACAGTGGTAATGACTTGGGTTTGGGCAATTTCTTCTGCTGTAACTTCAAAAATATTTCGATCTAAAACGATAAAAGTTCCATCTTTACCTATTTCTAAACTTCCAGTGCGATGGCTATGCCCTATTGCGATTGCACCATTCAAAGTCATCATTTGCACCGCTACTGCCAAAGGCACGCTTTCGTCACCATGTTGCAAAATACCCGCTAAGGCAGGAAATAAATTTGGGTTAGGAGGCAACAGCCAATCTGTGCCAATCGTCATGGTTGCGCCAGACTCATACAAACTTCGAAAGTCAAAGGCTTTACCCAAAGCTTGTTGATATTCAGGGATATGCCAAATTGCTGGAGACATTTCAGCAATAATGCTGAGTTCTCCAAAACGGGGACGATCTTTTAAAGACACATAATGAGCATGTGCAATATCATGAAAATGTCCAGCTTTTCGCTCGATATGATTTGCATTTTCATAATTATCCAGCGCAATACGCACGGAGCCATACCCTGTACAATGTGCCTTAACAATCAAATCTGCCTTGGTCCATTCACGGATTTTTTCATTGAGTTCATTTGAATCAAGAAGTAAGTTATAGGTTATTGGCTGATCTGTGATTGGGTCTAAAGGTACATGACTAAAAGTAGGCGCCATAGAAGTACCATCCAACATGACTTTAATACCGTTGACCATGACACGTTTTGAAGCATATTGTTCGCGCTGTGCAATGACCTGTTCATCTTCCTCACGATCACTTAAGGACACCACTTCTGCTCGCCAAGGCAGATGACAAAACAAATCCAATGTAAGTTCCTGCGCTTCATCCAAAGTTTTCGCTGCAATCAAGAACGGACGTGTTGCTGAGGCTTCCTGCGCTGAAGTTATGCCATATTGGTTACAAATACTTGCCGCCATCTTAAGCGCTTGCTTATTCTGTTCTGCACTCTCGGTAGGCGCAGCCATATATAATTTAACCCAAGCCCCTTCACGTAAGATTCCTGTGGGTTCACCAGTTAAAGGATCTTTTTCGATTTTTGCTCGTATTGTGCTCGGTGTATCACGGGTAATTCCAGCAAGCTCTAAGGCTAGGCTATTTGCCATGACGTTATGAAATGAGAAATCATGAATAACGATAGGCACATCAGGAATGACTTGATCTAACCATTCACGTGTCAATATGTCTGCAGTGAAAATTAAAGGATTGTAAAGACCTGCAAAAATCCATGTTCTTTCTGAAGCATATTTTGCCCAATATGCTTTGAGCTGTTGTGCCAATTCATTTAAGGTTTGCGGATCATTTAATTCACAAGAATATTCCAAGCGACGAAGTGCGGCCTTTAAAAGATGGGTATGTGCATCATGGATGCCGGGCATGACCATTTTCCCCTCTAAATCATACCGTTCTGCTCCCTCTGCCAAAGCAAAAATTTCATCTTGTTGACCAATCGCTAAGATTTTACCCGCCTTGACCCACATGGCTTCTGCCCAAGGTTGCGATTCATTTACGGTATAAAATTTTGCATTAAAGTAGATTATATTACTCATCGTTTTATCCCTGCTTAGGCTCAATGAATATTGATTTAAAATTTAGGCTTTAAATGGCTGAATTCCTTTTACAGCACCACCAGCTCAACACCGTTTATTTTTTATACGGCATCTTCTAAGATTAAGTAATTTTTAAATATTGATGTAGTCATTCTGAATTTTAAAAGTAATGTTTGATTGCCTATATAAAAATAAAAATGAATAGCTAAGATCAGTCTGTGCGTGGCATTGTGCTTTAAATAAACCTTAGCCCCATATTGAGACTTTTTAAAAATTTAGAATTTTTCTGTACGCTATAAATTAAATACTCTTTCTAAATAGTTGGTTTAAATTTTTATCTCCCCCCTAAAGTTTCGATTGCACTTTTTCCCCGATGATTTAGTCTGAATATACCTTCAAAATTTTCTTGTCTATTTATTCACCACTCACCCTTTATTTCCGACAATTGTTGAATTTCACGCTATTTTTAATCCATGATTCATTTTAAAATTTCGCATCTATTTTTGTTATACAGCCGTGATGAAAACCTTTCTATTATTCAGTGTCGTTGTTCTCTTGGTTGGATGCGCACTCGGGACATCTCATGAAATTAAGACAGCGGAAAAAATCCTCAACCAATTTCAATGTCAAAATATAGAAACGGCTGAAATCAATCACAGTGCAATTAATCTTTATCACGAGCATTCACTTGCTGTAAGTAAAGAAAAAGCTACTGAATATATAGAACGCTACAAATCAGGAGAGGAGTTATTTAAAATTCCTTTGGATGAAGTGGTTCAACAGCAATATGATATTTACAAGACCGCATGTGAATCCCTTGGCGGTGTGCAAACAGAAAAGCACTAGCAATCGAAGACAAAAAAGGGAATAAGCATAAGCACTATTCCCTAATAAAAAATTCAACTGATTATATTTCTTCTTAAGACAATATCTGCGCTTCAAGCAACATCTGTTTTTAAAACAACGTACGAGTTAACGCTCAGTTTCAGGTATAAATCTGGTATCTACACTAAATAAATCAGGATGTTTAGGATTGATCTGCGCATAAAATGCCATGATCTCAGCCATATCCTGCTGATAATTGCCAGTCGGATAGACAATTTTACCAATTCCAGTTTTTTTCTTTTCATAATCCATATAGGCCAATGCAATTGGCACACCTGCATTCATCGCGACATGGTAAAAGCCTGTTTTCCACTGTTCTTGTTTAGAACGCGTTCCCTCAGGCGTGACCAACATCACCAGCTTCGAATGTGACTTAAATAAATCACTCATTAACTGAACCATACTTGGACGGGCTTCACCATCTTGCTTGGGACGGCGATCAATACCAATTCCGCCCATTGCACGAACAAAAGGTCCAAACGGCAATTTCATATAGCTATCTTTAATGGTAATGCGAACATGTACACCCAATGCCTTTAATGCCAAACGTGCATAGAGTGCATCCCAATTACTGGTATGGGGCGCTGCAATCATGACGCATTGATCAATGTTTAAATCCCAATGGTTATCAATTTGCCAACCCATCCAATTTAGGCTTTGCTCAGCTAACTTTTCAAACACCCTGCGCCCCAATACATAAAAATTTGCGCAGGATTGTAGCAATCATCATCGTAGATAAAAATGCAGATTGTCTACAAAACAGACGATTAATATATAAATGTATAAAAATAATTTAAAGTTAAACTTGTCAGTAAATCTTCAATATTGGTTCAATTTTGCAAGGAATTTGCATATATCAATTTTGAGCAGAATTAAAACACTTAATCCAATGTAATTCACGGCAATGATTATCAAAATGGATTTTTTGAGGATGAATTTTTTCATTTGAGTGGTGAATGACTTGATACTCAATCCAACTTTCTAAGCATGCTTCCACTTCAAAAAGTTGATTGTCCTGTTCTATGGTCTGTTTAAGCTGTGTACCATCCACAAAAGTATAAATTTTTGTGGTTTGCATGAAGGTCACATCATCCAGATCACTTTGCCTAGCTTGCTCAGTGACATGCGCTATTTTGAGTTGCGTATTGCACGTTTCATGCTTGCTTTGTAGATCATAAATACGAGCAACATATTCAGCCAAATGAGTCATAACTTTAGATAATAACACCACATCAGAATCAATAGCGTAGCTCAACTTGAGTAAGCAAACTACATTACACTGCATTTCCTTACATAATTCACATTTTTTATCAGTGAGATAGCTTATATTCTAAGCATCTATAGATATATCAAGCATGGATTGTGTTATCAGTTAAAACGACATAGACCAAGCGTGAAATGCAGGCAATGAAGCTCTCCTTGTCAATTTTCATCATGTCGGTTATGGAGCTTTTAACCATAACCTTTTCAAACAGGGATATTTCCCCTCGCTACAGCGTTAGGTCTTGCTGACTTAGAATGACTAAGTTTCACCAAACCTTCTTTATAGCATTTAAAAAATGTCCGCTGTCGCAAGCATCTGTAAACTGTCTACACACTCTTAATCAAATTCTTTATATAAAAACTTATCTATTTAGGTGATACGATGAAAAAAACACTCTTGGTCATTTCACTTTTAGGGCTTACTTTAAGCGCTTGTTCTAAACCGACTCATCAAGCTTCTGAAGATATTCAAACAACAGCTCAAACTCAAGCTGCTGCATCTCATGAAGCAGCAACGCCAACGATTGACTCAGAACATAATGCTCAAAATAGCTTGGATTGGGCTGGTGAATACAAAGGCTTACTACCATGTGCTGATTGTTCAGGAATCAAAACCAAGCTCATCCTAAAATCAGATCACACTTATGAACTGACTGAAGAATACGAAGGCGTGAAAGGTGAAGGCAAAGAATTTAAAACTCAAGGTCATTTTAGTTTTGATGAATCTGGTTCGATCATCAGTCTTGATAAAAATGCCGATGGACGTAAATACTTTGTCGGTGAAAACATACTGGAAGCACGTAGCTTTGAGACAGGCGAAAAAATTGAAGGTCCAAATGCGGAGTTGTATCAATTAAGCAAAAGTGCTGAATAATTGAGATAACCTTAGCCTCGATGTATGATCATTCACATGATAAAAAAACCTGCTTCAGCAGGTTTTTTTCAATTTGGTGAATAGATCAATGGTTACCAATCAAATAAATACCAAACAATGTAAATATCCCACCCGATACACCATCAATCCATTTTGCAGCATTTTGATAAGCAGCTTTAAAGCTTGGCAATGAAAAGACAAAAGCCACAAAACTAAACCAAATTAAAGTCTCAATTGAAACAATCACAAATAACAGTGAATGCAATCCATCTAAATTTGGATTTGCTAAAAAGATAGAAAAAACACTACCAAAATAAATCACCGCTTTGGGATTGGACAAATTGGTTAAAAAACCTTTGAGAAAAAAGCGGAAGTTGCTTTGCGGCAGTTCAAAATGATGTTGAGCTGTCACCACTTTTTTGCTCAATGCAGATTTCAACATTTGATAGCCAAGCCAACACAAGTAAATTCCACCCACCACCAAAATAACATGTCGAAGCCAAGCCATTTTTTCAAAAATAATATTCAACCCCATCAGTGCAAAGAATGCCCAAAACATGACACCCGCAGTGATTCCAAGCACAACAAAGATAGATTGCTTTCTTGAACGGCTAATTGCTGTTTGTGATACAAGGAAAAAATCTGGGCCCGGTGTGATGAGCGCACAAAAATGAATAAAGATTAAAGTGCTTAATGCGATCAACATTTACGAAACTCCATTCAATGAGGCTGATTTATATTAGTGTGAAAATTCATGTTTTACCACATGCGACTCAAGCTTTCTGTTGGGAGCAGTGACTGTCTTGACATCTGCATGATGTAAGCATGCACTATTAAAATAGGAATAAATATATTTTAGCTTTATAATCATTATATTAAATACTTAATTATACGCTAAATAATGCCAAATATAGAAAATCATTCAGTAGCTTTAATCTCAGATCAAAGCCCAAATACTCAAATTGAAACCCAAAAAATAATCAGTTTAAATAAGTTCATCTTTTTGTCTATTTTAACGATGGGCTTATATCAAATCTGGTGGATGTTTAAGGTTTGGCGCTTCTTCATGCAAAAAGACAAATTAAATGTTATGCCTGCTTTCCGAGCAGTGTTTGCACTATTTTTTCTTTATTCACTTGTGAAACGAATACAAAGTGCAGCAAATGCCGAAGGATATACTGAACGTTTTTCTGCATTAGGATCATATCTCGGCTTTATCGTTTTTTCTTTACTCTTCAAACTTCCAGCACCTTATGAATTGATCAGTTTATTGAACGTGCTTTTTCTTATCCCTGCGTTTAAAGCATTTAATTTTGCAAGACAGCAATCAAATCAATGCGTGACTGTGGAGCAGAAGAAATTTAGTCGTGCACAAAAAATTGTTATCGTTATATTTTCTATTCTTTGGTTCTTCTATTTATTGGGGTTATTTATCCTCGCACTTTAGTTGCAATGGATCGAAATCCATTGCAACTCACTCAGCTTAGACCAAAATGTCTCGTTTACCATTTGGTCCTTGTTCGCTGACAATTCCCTGCTCTTGCATTTGATCAACAATACGGGCAGCACGGTTATAACCTAAGCTAAACTTACGTTGTAACGACGACACTGACACCTTGCGTGTTTCCAATACAAAGGAAACACATTGGTCATAAAGTGCATCACGGTTTGGATCACCATCACCGTCCTCAAAACCACGTGAGGTCGGTTCTTCATCGAATGGAGTAAGAATTTCATCGATATAATTTGGCTCACCACGTTCACGCCATGCATCACAAATACGGTTTACTTCATCATCGGAAATAAATGCACCATGCACACGTTCGGGATCGATTTTACCCGGCCCAAGGAACAGCATATCCCCGTGGCCAAGCAAATCTTCTGCACCACCACCATCAAGAATGGTACGTGAGTCAATCTTACTGTTTACCCGTAATGCCACACGAGTTGGAATGTTGGCTTTAATTAAGCCCGTGATCACGTCTACAGATGGACGCTGCGTTGCTAAAAGTAAATGAATGCCCGCAGCACGAGACTTTTGTGCCAAACGTGTAATCATCTCTTCCGCCTTTTTACCCACCTGCATGATCATGTCTGCAAATTCATCCGCTACAATCACGATGGATGGTAAAGGTTGCAAACGTGGCGCACGCTCCTGTGTGGCAGAATCACTGGCTTTCCATGTTGGATCAATCAAATCCTCGCCATTGGCAATAGCTTCTTCAACCTTACGGTTATAATCCGCCAATTTACGAATCTTCAAGAACGACATCAGTTTATAACGACGTTCCATCTCATTTACACACCAGTTCAATGCACTTACAGCATCTTTCATGTCAGTCACAACTGGCGTTAATAAATGAGGGATATCATTATAATTTGCCAACTCTAATTGTTTAGGGTCAATCAAAATCAAACGCAATTGATCTGGCGTATATTTTAACAACATCGACAGAATCATCGAGTTAACCGCTACAGACTTACCCGAACCCGTTGTCCCTGCAACCAACATATGTGGTGCTTTACCCAAGTCTGTAATTACTGGATTACCTGAAATATCTTTACCCATTGCCATTGAAAGCAAACCGCTTGGATCTTTAAATACAGGGGTTTCCAACAACTCAATCAAACGCACCATTTCACGACTGCTATTAGGCACTTCGATTCCGATATAAGGTTTACCCGGAATAACTTCAACAACACGAACCGAAGCCATAGACATTGAACGTGCTAGATCTCGTGAAATATTGATCACTTTAGAAGCTTTTACACCTGGTGCCAAATCAAGTTCAAATCGAGTAACTACGGGTCCCGGCTGAGCTTCAATCACTTTTGCTTTGACATTAAACTCTTGTAGCTTGATTTCTAAAAGCTCAGATAAACGTGAAAGCTGTTCCGCAGTAAAATTGACTTTTTTATTTGGATCAACTTTATCTA
>WNDP01000079.1 GCA_009912575.1 Acinetobacter bereziniae | reverse complement strand
GACACCCATGACTTTACAAGCTCTGGATACATTCTGAAGTTCTTCAGCTAAATTGAGTAAGCCTACTTTGTGTTTAATGATTTGATTGTTAGTATGCAACATAAGAAAGTTACCTTTGTTTGATTAAGATTCGACACCTTTATCAAAACGGGTAACTTTCTCTTTTTCAAGATCAATGTCTGATCAGATCTGAACTAATACACATTAGAATATTTTCTGACTTGTGACTAAAACAAAACTTCACTATCTTAGAACTTCACCGTTCGCAGCTTGGATGCGTTTATGCTGACACACTTAAATCTGATCAATTTTGCTTTAGCGGATAATCTTGCCATTGATATTGAAACTGGCTTTAACGTCCTTACAGGTGAAACAGGTGCAGGCAAATCACTGTTATTAGATGCATTATCAGCCTGTCTAGGTGAGCGAACTGATACCAATTATGTACGTTACGGTTCAGAAAAAGCAGATATTACCGCAGTTTTTAGCTATCAACCCGAAAGTCCTGAAGCAGTATGGTTAACCACGCATGAGTTAGATGATGAATCTGGTGAAATTCATTTAAGACGCGTGATTTTTGCCACAGGTCGCAGTAAAGCATGGATTAACGGGCGTCCAAGTAGCCTTGCTGAGCTGAAAGAACTGGGCCGTTTATTGGTACAATTATATAGCCAACATAGTCAACAGCAACTTTTGGAACCACCTTATCCCAAGCACTGGTTAGATCGTTATAGTAATTTTTACCAAGCCGCACAAGATGTCCGTGATGCTTATAGCACATGGCAAAAAAATATCCGTACTCATCAAGCAGCCATTGATGCTCAAGCCAACCGCCTTCAACGCATTGATACATTAAAATTACAACTCGAAGAACTTGAAGATGTAATTCGTGTTGACTATAAAGACATAGAACAAGAGTTTGACCGCTTAAGCCATCATGAACATATCATGCAAGATTGTGGATACAGCTTAAATGTCTTGGACGAGTCTGAACAGAATATCACACAAGAAATTTCATCGATTATTCGTCGCCTGGAATCACATGCAGGTCGCAGTGAACAATTGTCAGAAATCTACAACTCTTTGATTAATGCACAAAGTGAAATTGATGATGCAACAGCCAATTTACGTCAATTTATAGATCGTCAAAGTTTTGATCCTGAGCGTATGGATGAGCTCAATAAGCAACTCGAAGTTTTCCATCGTCTGGCACGCAAATATCGCATTCAGCCTGATGAGCTTAAACAGCAATATGAAAATTGGCAAAATGAATTAGAACAATTACATCAGCTTGAAGACCCAGAGACCTTAGCAGAACAAGTTGAACACGCTCATCAAGCCTTCATAGAAAAAGCCCAGCATTTAGATCAAATTCGTCGCCAAGCTGCTGAACCTTTAGCCAAACAACTGACTAAACAAGTCAAACAACTGGCACTACCTGAAGCTCATTTTGAATTTAAATTTGAACCTCTAGAACCTGTTACAGCAGAAGGATTAAGCTTTATCCAGCTCCTATTCACAGCCAATAAAGGAATTCCACCTCAACCACTTGCCCGTGTCGCGTCTGGTGGTGAATTGTCACGTATTGCACTGGTGATGCAAGTCATGAATGCCGAAAAAACAGAAGCTGAAGTTTTGGTTTTTGATGAAATTGATGTTGGTATCAGTGGTGGTACTGCTGAAATTGTTGGACGTTTGTTGGCAGGTTTGGGCCAACACGTACAAATTCTTTGTATTACCCATCAGGCACAAGTTGCCGCACAGTCAGACCAACATTTACTGGTGAAAAAATTACAAACTGACCCTGCGAGTAGTACCATTGTCAGCTTAGAAGAAGAACAACGGATTCTAGAGTTGGCACGCATGACAGGGGGAATTGAAATTGGTGAAACCACATTACAGCATGCCAAACAACTTCGACAGTTGAAGTTTCAGCATTCTTAACATTTAGTGAGCTACCTACATTCCGATCAAACTAAATCAATTGATGTTTGTATGAATTGCACTATTGAATCATTGTTGTCTAACTTACTTATACCTACGAGGTTTAATTTGTCTATTTTTTAAGCAAACCAATTGCAAATTCCATCTGTTTTTGTAGGCTTTTGAAATATTCACAACCTATTGATATTAATTGTGCTATTTATATAGTTATAGATTTTCTCAAAAATTAAAATATTTAACCTGAGTTCGATATAAATTCTTGATGAAAGATGATACTCGGAAACGTCATTCGCAACTATTTGAGGCAGAACCTAGTTATAAAGTGTTGTTTCTGCGACTTTTTGAATAGATTGCTAGTGGCTGATGAGTTTTACGGTGAGTAGCAATATCGCTGCTTGTGCCGAAACAAATACGGCAAGCTACTTATTGATCCAAAAGTTGGATAAAAACTCAACAAGACTCCGCTAAGATCATTGCTTTTCAATAATTTAAAGACGCAGTGTCATCAAACTCACATTATTTAACCAAGTCCAAAGGAGCTGCATATTGGTGACCAAACAATATCTTTCTCATCGTTGCCTGATCGCTCCTCCTGATCTTGCGGATGATTTCTTTGCGAATACCGTAATTTATATTGCCCGTCATGATGGAGATGGAGCGCAAGGCATTATTATCAATCGCCCTTCTGGCATTCAAGTTAGAGAACTGCTTAATGATTTAGATATTGCAGCAGATAATGTTCATCCACATGAAGTTTTACAAGGCGGTCCTTTGCGGCCAGAAGCTGGTTTTGTTCTGCATACTGGACAACCCACTTGGCATTCATCTATTGCAGTGGGTGAAAATCTTTGTATTACCACCAGCAAAGATATTTTAGATGCGATTGCCCATAATGAAGGTGTAGGGCGCTATCAAATTGCTTTGGGTTATGCGAGTTGGACTAAAAATCAATTGGAAGAAGAAATTGCTCGTGGTGATTGGTTGATTTGTGACTCAGATATGGATCTGGTATTTAATTTACCTTATACCGACCGTTGGGATGCAGCTTATCGTAAAATAGGCATTGATCGTACTTGGTTATCTTCAGAGATTGGACATGCCTGATTTAAATTCACCGCAACTCATTATTGCATTTGATTTTGGTACACAAAAAATGGGCATGGCGGTGGGTTCATCACTCATTGAAAGTGCAACACCGCTTGCACTTTTCCCAATGAAAGATGGCATTCCCAATTGGGATGAGCTGTTAAAAATCGTTAAACAACACCAACCAAATTTATTTTTGGTCGGCTTGCCACTCAATATGGATGATTCTGAATCCGAATTATCGACCCGAGCACGTAAATTCGCACGGCGCATACGCCATCAAACCAATATTGAAACACTCATGGTCGATGAGCGTTTAACCACCCGTGAAGCCCGAGATGAACTTGAACATTATCAAGCTCAAGGGCGTGCAAAAAAATTAGCCGCTGACAGTATCGCAGCAGCATTACTTATCGAAAGCTGGTATCGAAATCCTGAAGGGATTACACCTTAATTTGAGTAATCAAGATGTCAAAAACCTTTGTAATTTATGGTGTCAGTAAGGGCTTAGGACAAGCCCTTTTACAAAGAATCCCACAAAAACAAGATCAGGTTTTTGGAATTTCTCGCTCAAAACCTGAGACTAAGCTGCCAAATTTCCATTGGATTTCTACGGATCTTTCCAAACCAGAGCAAGCAAGAGATGCTGTTAAACATCAAATTCAGCATCAAGCTGTCGATTGTCTGATTTACAATGTCGGTATTTGGGAAGAAAAAGCATTCGGTACGGATTATCAGTTTGAACAATGTTCAGATCTAGAAATTGCCAATTTAATTCAGACCAATATTCAGTCCTGTATTTTGGCGATCCAATCCTTACTAGAAAATTTACGTCTTTCTCCCAATGCCAAAATCATTTTGATCGGTTCCACGTGGGGACTAGACAACCACAATGGAAATGAAGTGGTGTTTTCTGCGACTAAATTTGCTTTAAGAGGGATTGTGCAGGCATTACGCCAAACCTTACGCAAAGATCAAATTGGGATTAGCATCTTAAACTTAGGTTATTTGGCCACGGAGTTTGATATTAACACGCCTGTAGACGAAGTGATTTTACAGAGTGATGCACAGCTTATCCCTTTACAAGATGTAGTGCTTGCCATTCAATTTATATTATCAACCAGCCAAGCAAGTTGCGTAAAAGAAATCGATATGCCTGCAATGGCAGACTTAAATGTTTAAAAAACCCATCATCTAATGGGTTTAAAATTTAAAGTTTAATGAATAAACTGGATTATTTCTTATTTTTTTCCAAAATATGTACCGTCACTGTACGCCCTGCGACAAACGCCAATGAATCATGTGGAACATCATCTAAAACAATTTTAACAGGAACACGTTGCGCCAAACGTACCCAACTGAACGTTGGATTCACATTCGCCAACAATCCTGAAGAGGTTGTCCGTTCACGGTCTTCAATCCCAGATGCAATACCTTGAACATGACCTTGATATTTAATCGAGTCACCCATCAACTGCACAGTCACTGGATCATTCAGATGAATTTTATTGAGCTTGGTTTCTTTAAAATAACCAACCACATACAATTGTTTTCGATCCAACAAAGCTGCCACAGCTTGACCCACTTTGACGTAGTTGCCTACACGTAAATCAAAGTTGGATAATGTTCCATCCGCAGGAGCCAATACCTCTGAACGTTGTAAATTCAGTTGTGCAAGATGCACACTACTGTTCGCAGCTTCAGCTTCCGCAAGCCCAGATTGCGCTTTAGCCAGATCGGACTTGGCTTGCTCTACATCTAAAGCTTGACGGGCCAAATCTATTTTAAATAACACCTGCCCTTTTTTCACTGTTTGGTTGTCTTGAACCATGACTTCCGTCACCAAACCAGCAATTATCTGATGATACTTGAATCACATCGCCACGGATGCGCCCATCTCTCGTCCACGGCTCGGCATTGTAATAGTTCCAAATATGTCGTGCGCAAAGTATCGCAATAATGATCACAATAGCTAAGGATATTGGGCGTATTGCTTTACGTATATCAAACGTCTTCATTTCACAAATCCAATCATTAAACTTAAATTTTTAAAAACCTGAAACTTTAAAACCAACAATCTATAAACGCTAAGTCGTGATCTGAATAAAAACCCAATGTATTGACCACAATAAAATCAAATAGGTACAGATGTTGAAGATGCCCGGTAATGCAATCCATTCTTTTTCAACCAAACGATCTGTGCCAATACAGACAATTTTCCAAATCAAAAATGCCAATACGGCTTGGATTAAAAATATTGGGACATAAACGCCATAAATGTTTAACTCACCCATATTTATGCTCCAATTAAAGTCGCGGAAGGTTGTCTCTCAGCCTGCTGGATATGACACATGCTGCTACAAATATTATTCACAGAAATTTCAATATGATGTCGAATGTCTTCATCTCCAACCGCCTGAACATCCTCAAGCACTTGATCAAATTGTCGGATCAACTGCTGTTTTAAATGATCTGTGGGTTGGCGATGCTTTTTCTCAGTCCACCACTGTTCGAGCAAGTTTTGTAATTTAAAAATCGACTTCGTGGTTGCTGATTCTGGCGATAGCTTTTTGACTAACTCTTGTAAACGGGTTAAATCAATTGCGGCACTCGATTCAATCAATGCATTATTGATTTCAACTTTGAGTTGTTCAGACTGAATCTGCTTGGTATTTAAAACACCGATACGATCAAAAATACTTCGCAAATGAATTCTAAACCCCGTACCATATGGCATGAGGATGCTTTCACGCATGGCTTTATAATGTAAGGTCAACATCCGTTTTACCGTCATTTCAGGCGACATTGAACGTACCATCTGCATCACACAAACTGAAATAATGGGGCCAACCACGGTAGCAATTGAGGCATCAAAAAAAGTGACTTGATCCATCATATAGCGGTTTTGCAAATTCAATCCCATCACAGTACTCATAATCAGCGGCAAGCCCAAAGCATGCAAAGGTGGATGTAAATACAGCATCACACAGAACATAATAAATGGTGCTAATACCAGCGCTAATTCCCAAAAAGCGGTTCACATGAGGGAAAATACCGTAAGCATAGATAAAGACTAAAAAAGCAGCATAAATACTTGAACGAATAAATATTTTTAGAGCAGGTACTGGGTCATCTAAGAAAGTTAGAATGCAGGCGGTGATGGCTGCCATTTCTGCCACCATAAAGCCCATTTTCCAGCCACTTAAAATCCAGAACGTACAAGCAAGCAATGTGCTCAAAAAAGCCGACAAACCACCACGTACAGCCACACCATAATCACGGTGCAAACTTGGATAGGTCGTGGTCAATGGCGTAATGGATTCAGGTAAACTGTTGTCTCCCCGTTGCATACATTGCCAGATCAGTTTCACCGCTCGTACATTTTGAATAAAATGGCGAATATCCATTTTCAAACTGCCCAAAATGATGTGTTGCTCAGGCATCGCATGCTCAACAATCGCTTGAAAATCTGCTTCAAAATGCTCAGGTAAATGTTTTAACTCGTGTTCGAGAATAACGTGTTCATTGTCAAGAAAGTCATCTACGCCACGATGAAATTTTTGTAAATATGGGCGATAGTTCAAATCAATTTGATCAAGCTGTTTCATACGTTCAGACATGGCAACCAAATTCGCCACCAACATCGTCACTTGATGCAATAACTCTTGCAACGGTTTGGTCATGCCTTTGAACTTTGAGGTCTCATAGCTTAAATGCACGGCCATGGTATGAATATCCGTGGTGTCACGTGTGATATTTGCCAAGAGCTGGGTGTAATTCTCAGAATGCTGAGCATCTGACAAAATTGCATCAAACGCCTGTTTGGTATCTTGCATGGTTTTTGACACACGCATTTGAATAACGGGTCCAATATGCATGGGAAATATTGTTGCTGATACCACTGCACTACATACCACCCCCAAAGAGATTTCCAAGAATCGCCCCACAGCCATATCAAAAATTGAAATGGTATCAATATAAAAAAATCGAGTTAAAACAAATAATAACTGCGGTATAACCTGCCAACATCACCACATAACTGCGTGGTGAACGGTCAATTAGAGACAAATAAAGACACAACCCAACCCATGTCGCCAACACAAAAGTAAATAACCATGGCGTATTGACTAAATGAGGCATCACGGCAATTGCAAAAATCGCCCCAAGCAAAGTACCTAAAATCCGATAGATACTTTTAGATGCCAACATCCCCGAATATGGATTGGCAATCACAAAGACCGTGCCAATCGCCCAAATGGGATAACTGAGGTTGAGTTCAAATGCAATGTATAACGCCAACATGCCCGCAATAAATGTTTTAGTCGCAAAAATCCAATCCAATTTATTGGGTCTAAATGCCAATAGTGGTTTGATTAATAACATGTCTGCGACTCACGATGATTGAATGATGATGGTTTTTCAGTTGCACGATTTATCTTTTGTTTTATTCAAGACCAAAAAAACGCACTGCTTAACGATTTAAACAGTGTGATGAATAAAAACTGAATAGGAGAACAAATTCGAACTTTGCCCAGTACAACGATTGAGTAGAGAAGAACTCAATTGACCATGAAAATTTATGTATAAAATTTAAACTTTTTTCCAAGGCTTAAATTTCATCACTGGATATTCATGTTGACAATCTTTTCAAAAAAACCAAATTTAGTCAACAAAAATATCTTAATTTGATAATTAATTACAATATATTTTAAATCATCATGTAAATATCGTGCATTTTCTCAAAATTAGCACTAAAGTTAAAAAGCTAGAATGATTTGCAATTACATTGCAAATTCGGCTGTTTTTTCTTGAACAATTTGTTATAAAGTAACATTAATTTTTATTTTTTTGATTCTCACTTATTGAGTAGGTCATCAATGGCACTTTCAAGTTTTGGCAAAATTCTCACCGTACTCGATTTATTTTCGGTGTCTCGCCCAGTAATTAATGTCGATGTGATTTGCGAAGAGCTCGGTCTATCTAAACCGACCAGCTATCGCTATTTAAAAGAATTAGTATCGGCCGACATTTTGCAGCGCTTAAACGGGACTTCTGGTGATTACACCCTAGGGGCTAAAATTGCAGTCATGGATTATATTTCAAGAACAACAGATCCATTGGTTCGAATCAGCAAACCCTTTATGCAGGAAATTTCTGAACGAACTGAACTATGCTGCTTATTAACGCATTTAAATGATGACTACTGTATCGATGTTCATCACGAAGTTTATCGTGATGAAACATTACTGTCCTATGGACGAGGTTGTCCACGTCCTGTTTTTATGGGCTCATCGCCTAAGGTGATCATTGCACATTTACCAAAGCAAAAAATTCATGACTATTACAATCGCTTTGCAACCCAACTCGCGGAAGTCAACTTTGCTGAAAATGCTGAAACCTTCATCAATAAAATGAAAAAAATCAAAAAACAAGGTTTCTATTTTTCACAAGGTGAACTTGATCCAAATGTTTCAGGTTTGTCTATTCCCGTTAAATTCTCAAGTAAAGAAGCACCTTTGGCACTGACTGTACTCGCTTCAAAAAACCGTTTTGAGTATGTCAATACTCAAAAACTGATTGAAACCCTACAAGATTCTGCTGCTCAAATCGAAAAACGCTATCAAGCACTTTCTGCCAATGATCAACTTTCTGCCTTTCACCCACAAGAAGGAATCAATTGATAATTTAACATTTTGTAATGTTTTTCTCTCTTGATAATGTTTTCATATTCTCATAATATGATTATGTTCTTCAGTAATCCATGATGTTTTGGCATTGTTTTTACGAAAACAATTCCTCCTCAGAGTAAGAAAGCCTATGCCCTTAAACATAGGCTTTTTTTATGCATACTGGTTTATTTATGATTAGACAACTTATATTAAAAATTTGATTTACCCTGATGACCTAAAAAAAATAATTCAGGTGATTGGCGAATCATGTTTATTTAGAAATAATCAAAGCATCAAACAATAAAATCATCATTATTTTTTAAGGACTGCTATGAATATTCTTATCGTTCACGCCCATCCTGAACCGCTATCATTCACGACAGCACTTAAAGATCACGCTGTCCAAGTCTTAGAAAACATGGGACATGCTGTAGAGGTCTCAGACTTATACGCAATGAACTTCAATCCCGTTGCATCTCAAGCAGACTTTAATAGTCGAAGCAACCAAGACTATTTAAATTATGCGTTAGAACAGCGTCATGCATCTAAAGCCCACGAACTCGTACAAGACATTCAGATCGAGATTGAAAAAGTGCAAAAAGCAGATTTAGTAATTTTCACTTTCCCTATGTATTGGACCTCTGTACCTGCTATTTTAAAGGGATGGATTGATCGGGTATTTGTTTCAGGTATTTTTTACGGTGGAAAACGTTTTTATAATCATGGTGGTATGTTAGGCAAAAAAGCGATGCTCAGTTTTACCCTCGGTGGTCGTGACCATATGTTCGGGCAAGATGCGATTCACGGCTCGATCGAAAACCTGTTACTTCCTATCCAACGCGGTACGTTGGCTTATGTTGGTTTTGAAGTGCTGCCCCCATTTATGGCCTATCATGTACCCTATATTACTGATGAAGCTCGTCAGCAGTTATTAGAACAATATCAGCAACATTTACAGAATTTGGAACAGTTCACAGCATTGGAGTTTCCAAAACTAGAGCAGTTTGATGACAAGCTTTATCCACTTTAACAAGTATTTGTTGAAATAAAAAAAGCAGTTATTTTGTAAATATCATTACTGCGATTCAGTTGGATAAAAATAGCGAAAGGTCAAATTTACACGTGGTTCAACCACCCGTGTAGATTTGGCCAACATATGTTTCCAATAGCGCTGTGTCCTTCCTTGCATCACAATCAATTGTCCACTTTGCAAGCGTAAATCCACTTTTTCAGCTTTCCATTTATGTTTAAAACTGAATTTTCGAGTTGCGCCTAAACTCAGTGAAGCAATCACCACATTACTTTCTGGCGACTCCAAAGAGGGTTCATCATCACTGTGCCAACCAACTCCTTGTGTACCATTCTCATATAAATTGGCTAAGCATGAATTATAGCTATGCCCAGTCAGTTGCTCGATATGTTGCTTTAATCTGAATAATGCAGGATTCCAAACATGTGCCTGTTTTGCCATTCCTGAATAATGATATTGATAATGGTCATCGCCATACCACACCACCTTACGCTCAGTCTGATAATATTGCCCATGCAAGTAAACTTCATCATGCTGCCAAGCCAAATGCCGTAAGAAATAAGCTAAATATTTTTGACTCTGTTCATGATCTAAGATCAAACCAAAATCCTTCACGACCCCATCGCAAGGCAGTAAATTTTCTTTCACTTCGGGTTCAAACAGTTCTAGATTCATTGCCAAACACAAACGCCCTTGTTCATTTAAAGTTTACTTTAGCGCTTCACAATTCAAAACACATGAAGTACTTGTGACAAAATTTATTCAGTTCTAGACTAAAAGCAAACCTAAAAAGCAAAAACTTATGAATTTATGGCAATTATTTCAAAAACTACGCCCCTTTGTACGTCCCTATCGCTGGCTCGTCATCGTGACCTTAGTTTTAACCTTGGTCGGTTCACTGACTGCACAGGTTAATGCACTTACCCTTAAATATGCCGTAGACAGTATCAATAAGCTGATTCAAGCAGGGCAAGGATTAGCGGATGGATGGCATATCATTATCACTATCACCCTTGTTTTACTGACGAAGGAGATCATCAATGCGATCGTACAATTCGGACAAAAATCATTTGGTGAAAAGCTAAGGATTTTAATTTCACAAGACCTTTCGCAAGGAATTATAGAGAAATTCATTACCTATCGACTGGCTTTTTTCGATCAACAGAATAACCAAGCTGGTAAATTGCAAACACGTATTGATCGTGGGGTAAGCTCACTGACTCGCCTAGTGCAAATCTTTTTTATTGATATTCTCCCACTGTTTAACAGCGCAATTATTGCTTTAGCGTTAATGTACTATGCCAATTTTTGGGTCGGTTTAGTCGCCACCATTATTGTTCCTATTTACTTCTGGTTAACCTTTAAACAGTCGCAAAAACTGTCTGGTAAACGGCGTGCATTGCGAGATAATTTTGAAAAAAAGAATCAAGGGATTCTGAGCATTATTATCAATTCAATTACTGTCATTAAATCGTTCAATAAAGAAAGTGTTGAATCGACCAAACAGTTGAACTTGCAAAAGTCACTGACCGAAAATCAGATGCAAACACGCCAAACCAGCTATATTTTTGATGGTTTAAAAACCTTTATTGAACAAGTGGGTGTGGTCTTTATCATCATTTTAACTGCCTATTTTGTTTTAGATGGTCAAATGAGTATTGGTATGATCATGTACCACGTATTATTATTTAATAACGTCTCTGCCCCTATTCGCTCTTTACATCGTATTTATGATGAAATTAACTCGGCAATGATCTACTCAGAAAGCTTCTTTAATATTTTAGAGGCAGATCAAGAAATTGAAGCCAGTGGCTCACTACAACCTAAAATTCAGGGAAAATTTGAGCTTGAACATGTTGATTTTACCTATCCCAATGGTTATCAGGCTTTGCACCATATCAACATGACCATACAGCCCAATAAAATCACCGCATTGGTCGGATTATCTGGCGCAGGAAAATCAACATTAATCAGCCTATTGGATAAATTTTATCTTCCCAATGCAGGTTGTATCAAGCTCGATGGGATTGATTTAGAAAAAATTGATACCCATTACTTACGTGAACATATTGGTTTAGTACTACAAAAAAATCATATTTTTCAGGGTTCTATTTTAGAAAACATTCGTTATGGCAAACCTCAATCCAGTAATGAGGAAGTGATACAAGCTGCAAAAAAAGCCTCAATTCATGAACAAATTTTAAAACTACCACATGCTTATGAAGCCGATGCCCTATTGTTATCAGGTGGACAACAACAACGTATTGCTCTGGCACGTATGTTTCTTAAAAACCCACCCATTATCTTTTTAGATGAACCTACAGCAAGTTTAGATGCCATCGCAGCTGAACAAATTAAGCAAAGTTTGGACGAAATCAAACAAGGACGAACAGTGATCATGATTTCACATAGTCTTTCACAAATTATTGATGCCGACTATACCTATGTGATGAAAGATGGGCAAATTGTTGAGCATGGCGAACATCATCAACTTTATCATCAAGATGGAACATATAAAGAAATTTTTGATGCCATGGCAAAGAGCCTCAATATTGAAAAAATTGCACGTACTTTTGACGATGATGCTGAGGAAGAAACCCATAGCTAATCACTGCTTATGTTCAAAGTGATACATATTGTTTTATAAGAACTTATGATTAACTGGAAATGATTCATCTAAAGATTTGAATCATTTCCGCTTTCATCAATGCTTTTATACTCAATCTTTGAAACATCTAAATTAAAGTGAGTCAATACATCCATCGCCTTTTGGTTTTCATATTTTTTTGTCGCATCCCACCCTTCAGATAATGCGTATAAAATAAAAAGTCGTGCAAAATACGGGCGATGTAAACTGACAAATTCTTGCAAAGCTGTTTGCTTATTCAACAAGAAAACACCTGTATAAAGTGGTGTTCCACCTATGAAATCCACAATATTTTTAAATTGGAAAATATAAGGTGTTTGTGTATATCCATCCAGAAAAATTTTTAATGTGACAATGCCCAAATCATTTCCACAATATCGTGATTGCATATTGTAGAGATAAACTTTGTCATTGATTATAATTTTACGATTCTTCTTTTTCATGGTTATATCTTAAAAAAATCCTTTAAAACAAAAAACCACCCTATAGCCTAGGATGGTTTCGATGTTTACTCAAGTGAGATAAAACCTGATTATTTCCACTTTACAGCTTGAACTTCTGATTTTTTAGAAGTATCAGGTTCATTTGTACTACAACCGCACCCACCACCACAACCACTCACCATTGCAGGCTGAGTCCATTGTGCTAAACGAGTCCAACCTCTCGCTTGAAAGAATTGAGACAGTTTAGAAAATACCGAATATGCCGACTTAGGAAATACTTTCTTAAACACAAAGATCGCACTCCAAATCACCAGTACCGCAACAATCAATGATTCAATCATCTCAAACTCCTTTAGCTCAGAGATCTAACGCTTTTAGTCGGCCTATAGACCAAAATAGCGTGATGCAATTTGATAAGTCAGAAACGCCATAAGATATGCCAGACCAAACAAATATACTGTCATACCTGCAACCGTTTTCCATGAACCCGTTTCACGTTTTACCGTTGCCAATGTCGCCAAACAATGTGGTGCATAGATAAACCACACCAATAATGACAAACCTGTTGCCACTGTCCAGCTTAAGTCACCTTGACTAATCAAATGAGATAAACCTTGAGCAACAGCATCATCATCCGCCGCTGACAATGCGTACACCGTACCTAATGCAGCAACAACAAATTCACGTGCAGCCATCGCTGGAATTAAAGCGATACAAATCTGCCAGTTAAAACCTAATGGTGCAAAGATCGGCTGCATGACATGCCCCAACATCCCTGCAAATGAATAATCGATTGCAGGTAAGGCAGCACCTTCAGGCGGTTGTGGGAAAGTACACAAGAACCACAACAAGATCGACAAAGCGAAGATAATTCCGCCTACACGCTTTAAGAAAATCTTGCCACGGTCCAATAATCCAATCCAAACGCTTTTTATATCAGGAATACGATAACTCGGTAACTCCATCAATAACGCATGTTGAGATTTATCTTTTTGGAAAAATTTCAGTACAGTTGCAACAATAAGCACACTCACAATGCCTGCCATATACAGAGCAAAAAGCACCAAGCCTTGTAAGTTCAGGAATCCCCAAACCATTTTCTCAGGAATAAATGCTGCAATTAACAACGCATATACAGGTAGACGAGCAGAGCATGTCATCAGTGGCGCAACCAATATGGTGACCAAACGATCTCGTGGATCACTGATACTTCGTGTCGCCATAATACCAGGCACAGCACAAGCAAAACTTGATAATAATGGGATAAAAGCTCGACCACTTAAGCCAGCTTTAAACATCAATTTATCCAACAAGAATGCAGCACGTGGCAAATACCCAGATTCTTCTAAAACCAAGATAAAGAAGAACAGGATTAAAATTTGTGGCAAGAAAACCACCACACTGCCTGCACCTGCAATCACACCATCTACGATTAAACTGTTCAATAATGGTTGTGAAATAAATTGTCCAATCCATCCACCAAACCAACCGAAGAATTCTTCAATCCCATCCATAAATGGTGCGGCCCAAGCAAAGACGGCCTGAAAAACCACAAACATCATCAAGGCTAAACTGAGTAAGCCCAAAACAGGATGTAGAAAAATTTTATCGAGAAAATCTGTACGTTTATCTTCATGATCAACAAAAACCACTACATCTTTTAAGATTTGATCGATTTTTTCATGATTCGTACCCGATAGCTTCACATCACTAAGTTCTGCACTTGGCGTACGGAATTTTTCATCTTCCAAAGCCGCCATCAAGTTTTCAATACCAGCATTTCGTACAGCAACCGTTTCCACGACGGGGATACCTAAGCGCTGTGATAATTTTTGGGTATTGATCTGCATCCCACGGCGACGAGCCTCATCCATCATGTTCAATACAAGTAGAATTGGCTTGCCTTGTTCAATCACCTCAAGTACCAGACCCAAATGCAATTTTAAATTGGTCGCATCGACCACACATAAAAATGCTTGCTGATCTTGCTCATCCGCAATCTTACCCAAGACCACATCACGGGTAATGGCTTCATCTGGGCTGGTTGCGTTTAAGCTATATGTTCCAGGCAAATCTAAAACGCGAACTGCACGACCTGAAGGTAAATTAAATGCACCAACCTTACGCTCAACCGTTACACCTGCATAGTTGGCAACTTTTTGGCGAGTACCTGTAAGATGGTTAAAAAGTGATGTTTTACCGCAGTTAGGATTTCCCACTAAAGCAATACGTAAAGTTTCGCTCATGCGGAAGCTCCTTCTAATGCCTGATGAATTTCAATTTTCTGCGCTTCCACTTTACGTAAAGCAAATCGAGTAAAACCAATTTGAATTAAGATAGGATCACCACCAAAAATACCTTTTGTGATCACTTGTACACGTGTGCCAGGCACAAAACCTAGTGTTTCCAAGCGGCTTGCCACTAAATCTGGCTGATTGACATTATCTTCTGAGGTACGACTGACCTTTGAGATAATGGCAGTTTGCTTTACTTTCAAGTCTGACAAACGCACTGCAATTAACCCTAAAATTAATACGAATATAGTTTATTATACATACAAATGAGAATAATTACCAAGCAAGGTTCATTACAATTCTCATTCACTCACAGTGATCGACTTCTCGTTTTTTTTAGTCTACATTCTCAAATTAAATCTGCTTTAAACTTAGCTAAGCTCATGTTAAATAAGAAACCACGCATTCCGACCAATGTTGTTATTCCTGAAAAATTAAGTTTTTTACAGGGCTTTCGTGATTATTTAATCGCTCAAACGGTTAGTCCGCATACAAGAAATGCCTATTTATCAGACTTAATTCAATGTAGTGAATGTGTAAGCACTTATTTACCCGATTGGGGTCATGACGATATTTCCGATGTGCTGATCGAACTAACCAAGCAAGGTAAAAGCCCTCGCTCGATTGCTCGTTCATTGTCAGCATTACGTTCGTTTTTTAAATTTTTACGTGAACAGAAAATTCGTTTAGATAATCCTGTTGCCATGCATAAAACCCCAAAACTTGGACGTGCATTGCCTAAAGATCTATCTGAACAAGATGTAGAAGCACTAATTCAAGCACCTGATGTGAGTACAGCATTGGGACTACGTGATCGTGCCATGTTTGAAGTTTTGTATGCTTGTGGATTGCGTGTTTCAGAACTTTTAAATTTAAGACTCGATTTGATCAATTTAAAACAAGGCTATTTAAGAATTACAGGTAAAGGAAACAAAGAACGGCTCGTACCATTAGGTGAGGTTGCTTGTGAATGGGTTGAACAATACTTAAATACCTCTCGACCGCAGTTGTATAAGTCAGCAACCGATTACTTATTTTTAACCCAGCATGGTGGCATCATGAGTCGGCAAAACTTTTGGTATGCAATAAAACGCTATGCTTTACAGGCAAACATTCAAGCAGAGCTATCACCACATACACTCCGCCACGCCTTTGCAACGCATCTACTCAACCATGGTGCTGATTTGCGTGTAGTGCAAATGCTTTTAGGGCATAGTGATCTATCCACCACTCAAATTTATACTCATGTGGCACAGGTGCGTATGCAGCAATTACATCAAAAATATCACCCACGTGCTTAAGGGTTTTCAAATCAAAATTATGCTGATAATTTACATCCCTTAATCAAGTTTTAAAGTATGGCTTTAATTTTTTTGCTATGCTAAATCCCTACACAATAATGCTGAAGAAACATAAAAGAGTTATTTATGCAATTGAATCGTTCAAAATTGATGTTGGCTTGTCTGATTGCAAGCACGATGGCAGTGAGTGCTTGTTCTAAAAGCCAAGACTCAAAAAAAGATGACACTTTGACTGCAACAGCACCTGCAACGGGTGAAGCATCAAATTTAACTGAACGTGATGCTAAACAACGCCTCATCCAAACACTACAAGCCAATTTCAAGAAGGCAGGCGTTAACGCCAAAATCTTGGATGCGAAACCGACTGAAATGCCAAATCTATATTGGATTAGCATGGAAGGAATGAGTTCAGTCTATGCCACTGCTGACGGTAAATTTTTAATCCAAGGTGATGTCATTCGTTTAGGCGGTGAAAAACTCAGTAGTATCGGTGACAAACTTCAGGCTGCTGAAAATAAAAAGCACTTTGCTGATTTAAATGTTAAAGACCTCTTGGTTTATCCAGCACAAGGCAAAGTTAAACATGTGATTTATGTGTTTACCGATGCAAGTTGCCCGTATTGCCATAAACTGCATGAACATATTGGTGAAATCACCGCGAAGGGTATTGAAATTCGTTATATTGCATGGCCTCGTGGGGAACAGTTTATTCCAACCATGGAAAGCATTTGGTGTAGTGCCGATCGTCATAGTGCCTTTAATCAAGCCATTGCTGGTACAGCTCTTCCACCTGCAACCTGTAAAAACCCAGTCCGTGACCTTTATGCTTTAGGCTTAAGAATGGGCGTAAATGGCACACCTGCAATCTACAATGCAGATGGCGAATATTTGGGTGGGTATATGACTGCTGATGAAATTGAAAGCCGTTTAAATAAATAATTTTTATCAGTAAATTTACTATTATTTATAGCTCAATATAAAGATGCGCCAGACTCTAGAGTCTGGCGCATCTTTTAGCTATGATCTAAGCTTAATATAATTTATATGCATAATTGGAGTGTGACGTGAAACCAGTTCGTCTGGCAATACTCGGTCTAGGAACCGTAGGCGGTGGAGCCCTTAAACTACTACAAGAAAACGCTGCTGAAATTAGACGTCGCACCGGTCGTGAAATTGAAATTACCCACGTAGGCACTCGTCGCCCACGTCCAGATTTAAATTTGCCTGCAAGTGTTAAGCAAAGTGCAGATCTTTTAGACATTGTTCGTCAACCTGATGTCGATGTTGTCGTTGAAGTCATGGGTGGAATTCATCCAGCTTATGAAGTCATTATGGAAGCCATCAAACATGGCAAACAGGTGGTGACTGCAAACAAAGCTTTACTGGCTGAACATGGTAACGAACTCTTTAAAGCTGCTGATGATCATCATGTACAAGTTGCATTTGAAGCAGCAGTTGCTGGTGGTATCCCAATTATTAAAGTTATTCGTGAAGGCTTGGCTGCCAACAAAATTGAATGGCTTGCAGGTATCATCAACGGTACAGGCAATTTCATTCTCACTGAAATGAGTGAAAAAGGCCGTGCTTTTGCAGATGTGCTTAAAGAAGCCCAAGAACTTGGCTATGCAGAAGCTGACCCAACATTCGATGTTGAAGGGATTGATGCTGCACATAAACTGACGATTCTTGCTTCATGTGCGTTTGGTATCCCTTTACAGTTTGATAAAGTCTACACCGAAGGAATTACCAAAGTTACCGCGCAAGATGTCAAATATGCTGAAGAACTTGGTTATAAAATAAAACACCTCGGTATTGCTCGTCGCTCTGCAAAAGGTATCGAACTGCGTGTTCATCCAACATTGATTCCTGAAGAAGCATTGATCGCCAATGTAAATGGCGTCAAAAATGCAGTATTGGTACAAGCCAACGCTGTTGGACCAACACTTTATTATGGTGCTGGTGCTGGTGCAGGCCCTACTGCTTCTGCTGTGGTTGCTGATGTGGTCGATATTGTGCGTGATATCATTTATACAGAAGATGGCTCAGGTACAATTCCTCAATTGGCTTTTGAAGCACTTTCAGATTTACATATCTTGTCTAGCGATGAAATGACCACAGGTTATTATTTGCGTTTGAATGCTGAAGACCAAACGGGTGTGCTTGCAGATGTCACAACCATCTTAAGCCGTGCAGGGATCAGTATTGATGCGATCATGCAGCAACCTCGCTTGAAAGATTTGATCCCGATTGTGATTTTGACTGATCCAATTGTTGAATCTAAAATGAATGAAGCGATTGCACAAATTCAAGCCTTACCTGCTATTCATGGCGAAATCGTACGAATTCGTTTAGAATTGCTCGATAACTAATCGGGTTTTAAACTTCGCTTCATCTGCATCGATCATAAGATACAGAACATGTTAGCCATTTCAGACAGATCAAATGGCTAACTCAGCCTCTGATATAGAGGCTAGAGGTGAAAAGAATATCCTTATTTGCTCTACATACAACTGGAACACCATCATGTCTACTGCCAATCGCTATACAGGACTTGTTGATCGCTATCGTGACCGCTTACCCGTATCGAAAACTACACGTGCTATCTCTTTAAATGAAGGGAACACTCCTCTCATTAAATTAGACAACATTCCACGTCTTATTGGCAAAAATGTTGAAATTTATGTGAAATACGAAGGTTTAAACCCAACAGGTTCATTTAAAGACCGCGGTATGACCATGGCTGTGACCAAAGCAGTTGAAGACGGTTCTAAAGCGATTATTTGTGCATCTACAGGAAATACCTCAGCGGCGGCGGCGGCTTATGCTGCACGCGCAGGAATCAAAGCATTTGTGTTAATCCCAGAAGGCAAAATTGCCATGGGTAAAATGGCTCAAGCGATGATGTATGGCGCAATTACTATGCAGATTCGTGGTAACTTTGATGATGGTATGCGTCTAGTTAAAGAAGTTGCAGATAAAGCGCCTGTGACTATTGTGAACTCGATCAATCCATATCGTTTGCAAGGTCAAAAAACCATTGCTTATGAAATTTTAGAAGCACTTGGTCGCGCACCTGATTACCATTGCTTACCTGTAGGGAACGCTGGAAATATCACTGCACACTGGATGGGCTATACTGAAGCAGTGGCGAACCAACCTGTTGAAGCGTTTGAACAAGTGGTTTATGACGCTGAAACGGATAAGTTTACAGGTCCAAATCCTGAAGGTCGCCCTGTGATGGTAGGTTACCAAGCATCAGGTGCTGCACCATTCTTACGTGGTGGCCCAGTTGAAAATCCTGAAACGGTTGCAACAGCAATCTGTATCGGTAATCCACAAAGCTTTAATCATGCAAAAGCCGTTGTACGTGATTCAAATGGTTGGTTTGATGAACTGACTGATACTGAAATCTTAGAAGCACAACGTTTACTTTCTATGTATGAAGGTGTATTTGTTGAGCCAGCATCTGCTGCATCGATCGGCGGTGCCATCCGTGATATTAAAGCAGGTAAAATCGCTGAAGGTTCAGTGATTGTATGTACAGTGACAGGGAATGGCTTAAAAGATCCAGATACTGCCATCAAACAATGTGAAGATGCTGTTATGTTGTCGATTGATGCGACCTTGAATCAAGTTCGTGACTCAATTCTTTCAAATATGTAATAACGCCTTCGCACTAAAAAACCAGTTGTTCTCAACTGGTTTTTTTATGTCCAACCTAAACCACTATTCTTCGTCATATTTTTCATAACCGTACTGTCTTGCCAAATCTTTTTCGATACGTTGAATATCATCAAGGCTAATTTCCTTGACTACAAATAAAGGCTGTTTGAGTAAAGGATGTACAGCATATAAAGCCTCATGCTTCCAAGAATCTAGAATTAACTTTTGATCACTCTTGTCATAACTTAAGCCTGATTCAGTTGTAATCAATGCCTTCAACAATTTAGGTGATCATTTTTTGTTGTTACTTAATATTGACCTATTATGGCGAATAAACAAATAGCAATTCTTGATATTAGGGCGTGTTGACACTTTTAGATTAAAAAATAGCGAAATAGTAAAATTAAATCGCCAAACCCAATTCTACTATTCGCTATGCCTCGTACCATGTTAACAGATCAACACTGGCAAAAGTTGAAAGCTATT
>WNDP01000078.1 GCA_009912575.1 Acinetobacter bereziniae | reverse complement strand
AAACTAAGATGCATTGCATCAAATTATTAGGCGATAAACTCAGTGCTAGGAACTTTCAAAGCCAAGTCAATGAGGTACATGCCCGTATAGCTATTTTAAATAAATTTACAGAATTAGGCCGACCTCATACTCAAGTTATCACTTAAATTTGAGGCGCCTAGGAGAGAACTTTGCCTTTAAATCCTTTATGCAACAAAGCCATTTGGAGAGTAAAGCTGAAACGAATGTTTATAAAGGACTTCCGAATTCTAATATTATTGCTTTTGAGTATAATTCGATTTTGCCAGTAAATCTGAGTGGAAATGAGGAGGTTTCAGGGTGGTTATTAAATTCCTCAACCAATAGCAATACTATTACAAATGGTTCACTTTTTGCCCCACTATCTAATAAAGATGGATTGAAATTGGTTTTAGTTGGTTTAGGTAATCCAACCCCATTGTATCAATCACTCGAAAGTATCAATGGTGAAGAAAATAGAATTGGTATTTATGTCAATAAACAAACCAAGCAAATTGGATATATTTTGAATGGCGTAAATAAAGGTTATAAGTGGTCCTTTAGTACCCCATTTAACGATATAGGCTTTATATTAATGAATGGATTTACTGGATTTGCTAGTAATTCACCAAAGATAGGAAGTGAGGTTACAATGGAGCTTATTACAGACCACTCTAAATTACAGTACCAGTATCCGTCGGGCACTACCGATATTTGTGGCAACACGATTTAAAAAACAAAAAACCCGCATTATTGCGGGTTTTTAACGCATTGTTGTTGCTTAAGCAACTTGAACAGGAATGCAGTTCGCTGTGTGATTAACCGTATTATCTGGATTTGCATAAACAAGACGTGGTTTATGTGCATCTGCTTCTGCGTTCGTGAAATCGCCAAATGTTGCAATGATCATTAAATCACCTACATCAGCTTGCAGTGCAGCACCACCATTGACAGAAATAATGCCTGAACCATCTTCACCACGAATCGCATAAGTTGTAAAGCGCTTCCCATTGGTTACATTCCACATATGAATTTCTTCATATTCACGAATACCAGCTAAATCCAATAAGATACCGTCGATTGCGCACGAGCCTTCATAGTGTAATTCTGCTTGTGTTACAACACAACGATGGATTTTTGCTTTTAATAAACGAGATAGCATGATGTGCGTCTCCAGAGTTGCCTTTACGATTGTTATCTTGCGGTGAATCAACAATTTTCAATAGGGGGGATACATTTGAAAGCGCATTTTGCTCTTAAAAATGAATCATAGCAAGAAAAATTGTTAAACAAAGAAGATCAAATTTAGCGTCAAATTATGGCTTATAAGCATTGATTTGATTCATTGCTTGCTGAATCTCACCATTGACCAATAATTTTGTTTTACCTAAAGCATGGTGTATTGCATCGTCCATCAGCGTTTGTTCACTACTTGGTGCTTTGCCTAGAACATGACCTGAAACTTTGTCTTTTGCGCCAGGATGCCCAATACCGATACGTAAACGATGGAAATTTGAACCGATATGAGGAACAATGTCACGTAGACCATTGTGACCACCATGTCCACCACCTGTTTTCAAACGAATTACACCCGGATCCATATCAAGTTCGTCATGGGCAATGAGAATTTCTTCTGGTTTAATTTGATAGAATTTTGCGAAGGGAACAACACTTTGACCAGAAAGGTTCATAAATGTTGTTGGCAGTAACAGACGAACATCTTGTCCTTCTATCGTACCGCGACCACTGATTCCTTTATATTTTGAATCAGTTTTTAATGTAATGCCATATTGTTCTGCTAGGCGTTCTACAAACCAGAAGCCTGCATTATGGCGGGTTTGGGCATATTCAGAACCTAGATTACCCAAACCAACAATCAGTGAAAGTTTACTCACTCATTTACACCAATTCACACTTAAGCGCGTTTGAAGTCAGCGTGCATAGGTGTGTTTTTAGATGGGTGGCGTTGTAACGCTTGGATTTTAACGCTTTCAGCTTTACCATCGATGTTGATTTCTACAACTTCTTCAAAGAAAGCATTGCTTTCTAAAGCTTTAACAAGCTCACGAAGTTCTAAAGTTACAGCTACAGGTTCAGCAGAACCACCGTAGATGATCGCTGGGACTTTGTTTTGAAGACGAAGGCGGCGGCTCGAACCTTTCCCTTGAACTGCTTCTTCACGTGCTACTGCATTTAATACGAAGTTTGCCATGATGACATTTCCTCATTGAGTTTAATTGACTGAACTTTCGACCAGCCCAGTGATAGAAAGCCCCACCAAAGGGTAGGGCTTTGAAAATTTGCGCTATTATAGATAAGAATCGAACATTGCGCTAATAGATTCTTCGTTGTTAATACGACGAATTGTTTCAGCAACCATACTTGCTACTGAAACTTGGCGAATCTTACCAAGTTTTAATGCTTCATCTGAAAGTGGAATTGTGTCAGTAACAACCAATTCATCAATTACAGATTTGCTTAAATTTTCAAGCGCTTTACCTGAAAGTACAGGGTGTGTTGTATAAGCAATAACTTTACGCGCACCAAAAGTTTTCAGTGCATCGGCAGCTTTACACAATGTACCTGCTGTATCCACCATGTCATCAACGATAACACAGTCACGATCACGTACATCACCAATCAAATGCATCACTTGTGATTCATTGGCTTTTTGACGACGTTTATCAATGATTGCAAGATCAATATCACCCATTTGCTTTGCAACTGCACGTGCACGCACAACACCACCAACGTCAGGTGAAACCACCATCAGGTTGTGATGCTGTTGTTGACGCAAGTCAGCAAGTAAAGCAGGTGTACCGTAGATGTTATCTACAGGAATATCGAAAAAGCCTTGGATTTGGTCAGCATGTAAGTCGATCATAACAACACGGTCAATTCCAACAGTAGTCAGCATGTCTGCTACAACTTTTGCAGTAATTGGAACACGAGTTGAACGAGGACGACGGTCTTGACGAGCATAACCGAAGTAAGGAATTACAGCAGTAATACGACCAGCACTTGCACGACGCAAAGCATCTGCCATTACCAAGATTTCCATAAGGTTATCATTGGTAGGGGCACAAGTGGGTTGTACGATAAATACGTCTTTACCACGCACATTTTCAGTAATTTCGACAGTGATTTCACCATCAGAAAATTTACCTACAGCAGCAGCTCCAAGAGGAATGTGCAGATGGCTAACGACTTTTTGGGCGAATTGTGGATGCGCAGTTCCACTAAAAACGACAAGATTGGGCATGAAGCACCCTTGGCGGTTGGCAGATTTGAAATTAGATGGCAGGGGCGGCTGGATTCGAACCAACGGATGCCGAGATCAAAACCCGGTGCCTTACCACTTGGCGACGCCCCTAATGCGGCAGAATTTTAGTGTTTTTGCATGTTTCTGTCAAGGTAAATCGACATTAAATGCAAATTACCATGTTCTGTCTTTTTTGAGAAAATGGCAGGGGCGGCTGGATTCGAACCAACGGATGCCGAGATCAAAACCCGGTGCCTTACCACTTGGCGACGCCCCTATCATTACACTGTAAAATGAGTGAGTGGTGATTCATTCAAACTGTTAACCAAGTAGGCTTTGCAGGGTGAATGATTTAAAATATCATCAATCTTCATTTTTTCAGTGACTTCAACGAAAACACAAGCACCTGTACCTGTAAGCTTTGCTGTACCGAACTGATCTAAATACTGCATTGCTTCATCAACTTCAGAATATAAACTTCTTGCCAATGGCTCAAAGTCATTTCTGAAATCAGATGGCTTTAGCTGATAGGCGCAAAATTTAGTAGGCTTCGTATCTCTTGTCAATGTTTTTTGTGAAAAAAGTCGTTGAGTGCTGATAAAACAGTCAGGTTTTAACACAATGTATTGTTTTTGATCTAAGTCTATGAATGTTAAGTGTTCACCAATACCTTCAGCCCATGCATTACGACCATGAACAAAAATAGGAACATCTGCACCCAACTGAACGCCAATTGCTGCCAACTGTTCAGTATTTAAACCACAGTGCCATAATTGGTTTACAACAATCAATGTAGTTGCTGCATTTGATGAGCCACCTCCCAAACCAGCACCCATTGGAATATTCTTTTCGATACGAATATTTAAGCCTGTTACATGGTGTGCGTGGGGGAGCAGAATTTGTGTGGCTCGGTAGATCAGATTTTGTTCAAGATCAACACTCGCCAATCCTTCAATCACGATTTGATTGGAATCTGTTTGGCTAAATTCCAGCCAGTCATATAAATCAATGAGCTGAAAAATACTCTGCAATTCGTGATAACCGCTTTCACGGCGACCAGTAATATGCAAAAACAGATTTAATTTTGCAGGTGAGGGCACACGAAGCATAGATTTCATTGCCTAATGTTAAGATTTAACGATTTTGAATCACCATTGTAATACGGTTTTCTTGGCCTGACTCAAGTGGCTGTTTTAAAATCAGTTTGTTGGGCAAAGTTGCCTGATTGTTATAACTAAAATCAACTGTCCAACCATCTTCAATAATTTGAGAAATACGTTGTGTAGAGTCACGGGCAACTTGTGCATTTTCAGTGGCAGGATAGCCCTGTACCCAGTCAACGATATGCGTGATTGGAGCAACCCAACCAGTGGCTTTTTCAAGAAGCTCTTCTGGATTTTCTGCCGAAATTAAACCAGTCTTAGCACTATTTAAAGTCACTTCACCCGATTTGCCTTCAATAATGATTTTACCTATACCCAAGATACCATTGAGTTGAATATTGAAATCTTGCTGATTTTGTGACCACGTATAGAATGCGCTACCCGATTGTTTGGGAGTTTTTACCCCAATCTTTCCTTCAAGATTAAACTGATTTGAAGGTTTTTGAGTTGATCCATCTGTAGGTACCTGTGTTGGTGTGGTTGGGAAAGGCTTAACCACTTGCTGACACCCAGTAAAAGCAAGCGTTGCTGTTGCAGTAAGGGCGAAGATGATCTGCTGAATGTGACGCATATAGGCGATTAACTCTTTTTAATATGTTGCGGTAATATTAACGAATCTAATTGATTTAATTGAGGATCATTTGGATGGTTTTGTTTGAGTTGTTGTAACACTTCATTAAATTGTGGCAGTGCGCCTTGCATATATAAAGACTTTGCATAGCGAATACCAATATTAATACTATGACTCAAACTATAAGCCTTAGAGAGAATGTTGGATGCCGCATCAAAATCATTTTGCAAAAAGGTGATATAGCCCAGTGTATCCAAGATGGATGCTTGATCTGGTGCAAATTCTAAAGCATGTTCAGCATAACGACGTGCTTCATCAAGGCGTCTGTTTTGCAAGGCCAGAGTATAAGCATAAGCATTGAGATAGGCAGGATTATTTGGCTCTAAATTCATCAACTGTTTGAGTGCCTTATCCAGTGTATCTCGATTTTCAAACGGATCTAACAGTAAAATCTCAGAGTATAAAATTTCGGGATCATCAGGCAGATTTTTGACGGCTTCATTCAGCAAGCTCAACGCTGCTTTTTTATTGCCCATTCGTTTTAAAATTTCAGCTTGGGCTTGATATAGGAAACTCGCATGTTGTGGATAATTTACACGTTCTTGAGTTAAAAAACGCAGAGCATCATTCATTTTATTTTGTCTTTCAAAAATCGAGACAAGATTACGACGTGAAACGGTATATAAATTTCCATCTACTAAACGATAATAGGCTTTTGCAGTTTCGTCATTCTGTTTACGTTCAGCATTGACTGCCAAATAAAAATAGGCTTCATTTTGATAGCGAGAGGAATAACGTAACTCCACCAGATATTGTTCAGCTTGATCAAATTTCTTTAAATCAATTGCGGTTAAACCTGCAATAAACAGAGCTTCTTCAGCATCTGGCCATGTTTGAATAATGGTTTCTAATTTATCTAATGCCAATTCAGATTGATGGATTTTAATCAGATATTTAACTTCTGCCAATCGAATGTCATAGTTATATTTATTTTTACGACTACTACGATTATACCATTTTAAGGTTTCTTCCTGATCGCCTAATGCCTCAAGTAGATTGGCTTTCATGAGAATAAAACCAGTCACTTTCGGGCGTTTCTTTAGTGCTTTATTCACCGTTTTGAGTGCTTGTTCGATTTCGTCACTTTGTGCTTCTAAACCAGCAATTAAGATTAATACAGAAGGGTTGTTTTTTTCTTTACTTGCACTGAGTGTGCTGAGAAGGTTTTGACGGTCGACTTCAGACTCTGGAGCGATACCTTCTAGAATTTTTTCCAAATCAGCATTTGGATCAATCGTCAGAATGCTGTCTAGTGTTTCCGCTGCCAGTTCATATTCATGTGATTTGAGCGCAATATGTGCCAAATAAAATTTTGCAGGAACATCTTCAGGTTCTTGTACCACCCAATGTGTCGCAATATCTAATGCTGCTTTTAAATCATTTTGTTCAATGGCGACATTGAGGGCACGCTGTTTAATCGTGGTCGAATTACTGCGAATCGCCAGCACCGTATAATTATGCAAAGCAGTTGCAGTATCATGATAAGCCAGTGAAAATTCAGCGATAATGCTTTGTTTTAATGCATTGGTATTATATTTTGAATGATAAAATTCTCCAGATGCTCTAATATGAGCACTAGAAGCCATGCTACCAACCAGTAAGAATGTGGTAGAATATTGCTTAATTGTCATGCCGCTTAAGCGGTTGTTTATTTGACGCAATTTTTCCGAATCCAAGTATGCTTTTTATGACACCGTTATTGCACAATAGCATAAATTTAGCGAAATGATGATCTGATATGTCTTTCTTTGCATTGGGTGTCAACCATCAAACTGCCTCTGTTGAGCTACGTGAGCAGATTGCTTTTAATCCAGAACGATTAAAAGATTTGCTGACTGAACAAAGCCACTGCCAAAATTTGAATGATATGGTGGTGGTCTCAACATGTAACCGTACTGAAGTCTACGCCATGGCTGAAAATGCCGATATGGTATTAAATTGGCTCGCCCAAACCAATGGTATTGATGTAAAGCAATTGTCAAATCATGTATATCGTTATGAAAATACTGATGCTGTTTCGCATTTAATGCGCGTCGCAAGTGGCTTAGATTCGCTAATGTTGGGTGAGCCTCAGATTCTTGGGCAAGTCAAGTCTGCACTATCTATTGCTAAAAATGCAGAAATCGTTTCACAAAATCTCAATCAAATTTTTGAATATGCTTTTTATGCTGCAAAACGTGTACGTTCTGAAACAGCAGTTGGAAGTCATGCTGTATCAATGGGTTATGCAGTTGCGCAACTCGCTTTACAGGTATTTAGCCAGCCTGAAAAGCTGACAGTGATGGTGGTTGCAGCAGGTGAAATGAATAGTTTGGTTGCTAAACACTTGGCTGAAATGGGTGTGGCAAAAATTCTAATTTGCAATCGAAGTCGTGAGCGTACAGAAAAGTTGGCACAAGAAATTGCCCATCGTGTCGAAGTAGAAATCATTCCTTTTGATGAACTTGCAACACAACTTTATCGTGCCGATGTGATTTCAAGTTGTACTGGAAGCTTACATCAAGTGATCGCCTATACAGATGTAAAAGCGGCATTAAAAAAACGACGTTATCAACAGATGCTTATGGTCGATTTAGCTGTTCCTCGTGATATAGATCCGAAAGTTGAAAGTTTGGATGGTGTGTATTTGTATGGTGTGGATGACTTACAGAGTGTGATTGATGAAAATCTCGCTCAACGTCGCCAAGCTGCGGTTGAAGCAGAGGTGATGGTCAATCAGCTTGTCACTCAACTGGTTACACATCAGAAAGTCAAAGATGCTGGTAGCACTATTCAACAATTTCGTGAACATGGTGAAGAGCAACGTCAGGTTGAGTTAGCTCATGCATTAGAGCGCATTCAAGCAGGAGAGGACACTCAGCATGTGCTTGAAGATTTTGCGCACCGTTTAACTCAAAAATTATTACATCCTGCCTCTATCTTATTGCGACAAGCTGCTCAGGATGAAGATCCATCACATTTTGAATGGATGAAAGAAAATATTCAGGATATTTTTGAGCAAGAACGTAAACCTAGAGCAAAATAATCATTTAAGAAAGTCATATAGTGAAGTTTTTTGCTTCAACAAATATTGTTCATATATGCTCGTGTTATCAAATTAGAATCCTAAAATTAAAATGTTTAAGGCTTTATATTTATTCATATTCTTGCTGATCTCAATTGAATGTTTCTCAAAGCCTGTAAAAGATAGTGACATGCTATTGAAATAAGTAATGAGTGATCTACTATTATCTATACTCAGGGAGGATTGTGGAGGTTATTGATTCTATAGATCAATGTTATAAGGATCTTCAAAAACCTAAACTGTACTGTTTTTATTTAGACTATTCAGCACGAATATGGGATGCGCTTATGATTGAAAGTTTAAATTCACAAACAAATTCTCTGTATTCAACAAATGAGTTTTTAGTGATGAAAACTTTCAAGAACGTATATATCTAAATGTTTATAAACCTTATGATTCCTCAATGGAAGAGGCGAACAGTCACATGAATTTTTTGTATTACAAAATAATTGATATGATCAATCAACAGTTTATAAAAAACTAACTATGAACCAACTTTAAACTAATTTGTTTTGTTAATTCATTGAGTTGTTTGCGTAAATTACGAGATTCACTTAATGAGGCTGGTGCTTTAAGTTTTTGCTTTAAGTACTTTTCTTGTAATGCTAGAGAGTAGTCCGAAGCCAGTTTATCTGCCATTTCTGGAGCTTCAGTTAAAGCTTGAATATTGGTTCGTTGCATAATTTCAGACAACTCTAAGTGATATGCACTGCAAGCACCTAAAATATAATAGGTTGCCAGTTCTTGATCATCGGGTAAATCATCAAAAATACGATCAAATACAGCGAGCACTTTTGCTAACAATTCATCTGGCTGAATAAATGCACGCAAGACTTCAAAGTGAATATATAAAAATGGATGTTGCATTAAAATCGCAACGGCAAAATCCTCATCTTTAGTACGGATATTAAATGAAAGGGATGCATCCAAGCTGACTTGCGGTTGCCATTTACGATTAAAGCCTAACTTTTCTTTAAAAAACTGTTTTAACAGATAACGATATGAACCTTGTTTAGGCAATAATTCAGTCAATTGATTCAATTCTGCCATGACCTGACTTTTGCCTTCAGGGGTTGTAACATCATAGTTCTGGCTTAATAGTGCAAAGACAAAGTCGGATAATAAAGGTGACTGTTGCCAGATCCGTTGAAAAGTCTCTAAGCCTTCTTTACGAATTAAAGAATCAGGATCGTGTTCTTTAGGAAGCACAAAAAATTTAAGTTCTCGTCCATCATTCAGCAAGGGCAATGCAATTTCTAAAGTTCGTCGAGCGGCCTTTTGACCTGCGGCATCACCATCAAAGGCAATCGTAATTTGATTGTTCTGTTTAAATAAAATGCTTAAATGGTCTGCATTACTCGCCGTACCCAGTGTTGCTGTTGCTCCAGAGATCCCATTTTGCTGTAAAGCAATGACATCCATATAGCCTTCAACCATGAGCCAGTTTTGGGCACGATCTTTACGTCCTTCATATAACCCATACAGCAGTTGATTTTTATGGAAGACTTCAGAGTCAGGAGAGTTAATATATTTGGGTTTGATTTCGTCATTTAACGCACGACCACCAAAACCAACAACTCGACCTTTACTGTCTCGGATAGGAAAGATCACTCGATCACGAAGTAAGTCAAAGTCACGTCCACTATCACTAGTACGAATCAGTCCAAGTAATTTTAGACCTTCAATATCTTGAGGAAATGCTTTTTCTAAATGTTGCCAATCTTCAGGCGCATAACCTAAACGCCAATATTGAATCGTTTCTGTACTTAAACCACGATGCTTAAAATAATTCTGTGCGACTTTACTATGCGGTAATTGGCGTTCATAAAACTGTGCAATATTTTCAAGCAGGTCGTAAAGATTTCCGTCTTGAGGTGGTTGTACAAATCCTGCTTGATCAAATTGTGTAGGATCAAAATGCTCTGGGTCAGGATACTGGCTAAACGCTTCAAAAGGGTCTAGCTCAAAAGAACTAACCCCCTCTACTTTTTGTTCGGGTGGTTTTGAGTCAGTATTTTTAACGTCTTGAACTTGAGGCTGTGGTTTTACCGTTTCTCGTTTATAAGAGAGCTTTTTATTGTCTTGATTATCTTTGGGGAGTTCGATTCCAGCTTGGCTAGAAAGGTCTTTCATGACATCGATGAAGTTTCGACTATCAATGTCCATGAGAAAACGAATGGCATTACCATTTGCTTGGCAACCAAAGCAATGATAATACTGCTTATCCCGATACACGTGAAACGATGGTGTTTTTTCCTGATGAAAAGGGCAGCAGCCTGAATAGGTGCGACCTGTTTTTTTCAATTTCACACGTTGACCAATAAGATCGACGATATCTGTACGATCTAAAATTTGATCAATTGTGTGCTGAGGAATAGCCATAAAGTTAAAGTCATGTATCGTTCAAAGTCAGTCAAAGTTTAACGTAGTTTTAAAACTAAAAATATCTATGAATAAAAAAGACGGGTAAAAACCCGTCTTCATGTGTTGCAATCAAGTCATATCAAAGATGATATTTTTTGTAATGGATTATTTACGTTGGCTGTCATAAAGACTTTCGTCTGCACGAGCTGGTTCTTTAGACACTTCACGATTTGGACGACCTAATAAACCAAAGCTGACTTTATTCAGTAAACTTGCTTCTTGTTCAGAGTTTGCAGAAGTTTCAGAGTTTGTCTCTTTAGACACTTCTGCTTTTTCACCACGACCTAAAATACCAAGTGTCGCGCGGTTCCACCAACTGCCTTCTTTGCGTGCAGCACGAATATTTACTTCACCATTTGCTTTAACAAAGTTTGGATAGTTCAGCTTAAGCACGTCTTTGTACTGCTGTGCAGTTGCTTTATCGCCAAGTTTGTCATAGCCATAAGCCATGGTTGCTAAAGCTTCAGGAATTTGTGGAGTTTGTGGATAATGTTCAACGATCCATTGTGAGCGTTCAATTGCAGCTAAATAGGCTTTACGCTTAATATTGAAACGTGCAGTATTCATCTCACTTTCAGCCAATTCTTGACCGATATACTTCATACGTTGTGCCGCATCAACAGAATATTGGCTAGATGGATAACGACGAATCAAATCAACAAAGTTTTGATAAGCGATTTTTAAATAACCTACATCACGATGAGCTTGTTTTAATGAGGTATAACGAAGCAAACTGTCATAGTTCTGCTCCATGTTAGCAACACCACGAACATAATAAGCGTAGTCTAGATTCGGATGTTGAGGATTTAACCGAATAAAACGATCTGCGAGTGCAATTGTGCCTTCATAATCTTTTTGCTTAAATTTTGTATAAAGTAATTCAAGCTGAGCCTGTTGAGCATATTGTCCTGTTGGGAAATATGTATCCATTGCTTCCAACGCTTTTGCAGCATCACCGTATTGCCCACGGTCTAATGATTTTATCGCATTATTGTAATAAGTCTGCTCATTTGATTTCGGGCCAGTATCGACAACATCCTTCTTGGGATTGCTGCTACACCCTACAAATGTAGTTGCTAATCCTACAGTTAAAGCAAGCATTGTGACTTTATAACGTGGTAGCGACATAAAAATTCCTCTGTTGATACGGGCAATAGGCTACAATTGCACTATTAAACCACTTTTGTCCGAATGAGCAAATGACTTCAGCACACTCTTCTAATTCTAATTCCCCAGAAAATGATTTCAATTTACTTGAAGATTCTGAGGATGCAGATAATCATAATTCTGCGCCAACTGCAACACGTTTATCGTTGCAATTTCAACTGGATGAAAGCTATTTAGGGCAACGTATCGACCAAGTTGCTGCTCTTGTTTGGAGCGAGTTTTCTCGTGAGAAACTTAAGCAGTGGATGAAAGAAGGTCATTTGTTGGTAAATGGTAACACGGTCAAGCCTAAGTATAAATGTGAAGGCAATGAACAGTTAAGCCTAGACGTTGAGTTGGAAACACAAACAACTGCACAACCTGAGAATATTCCTTTAAATATTGTTTATGAAGACGACGATATTATGGTGATCAACAAGCCAGTGGGCATGGTTGTTCACCCAGGTGCAGGTAATCCAAGTGGAACTTTGGTAAATGCCTTGCTTTATCACTCTCCTAAATCTGCTGAATTAAACCGTGCAGGATTAGTACATCGTATTGATAAAGACACCAGTGGCTTGTTGGTTGTGGCTAAAAATTTAGAAGCACAATTTTCGTTAAGTAAACAATTGGCTAAAAAATCAGTCTATCGTGTTTATGATTTGATTTGTTATGGTCATATCATTGCTGGTGGAACTATTGATGAACCGATCAAGCGACATCCTGTAGATCGTGTCAAAATGGCGATCTTACCCGGTGGTCGTGATGCTGTGACACATTATAATGTTAAAGAGCGCTTCCAACATTTTACTCGTGTACAAGCACAACTAGAGACGGGTCGTACACATCAGATTCGTATCCATTTTACCTATATCGGCTATCCATTGGTCGGTGATCCTGTCTATGTCAGCCGTGTCAAAGTACCTGCAGGCGCTTCAGAAAAATTAAGCAGTACCTTGCGTAATTTTAAACGCCAAGCATTGCATGCGTTTAAGCTGGGGCTTATTCATCCACGCACTCAAGAAGAAATGATGTTTGAAGCACCTTGGCCAGAAGACTTTACCAACTTGGTTGAAGTTTTGCGTTCTGAAAATAAAGCGTATTAATTTATTTAAAAATTAATTGGCAGTTAACGGAGATTCACATGCAATTTGTTCAAGGATTACCTCAAGGCGTATATGTTGGTCAGACTCATATACAATATCCAAAAGCTTTGCCGTCTGCACAGCCAGAGTTGGAAGGTTTGAATCTAGCATTGCATGTGAATGACGAACCACAGCGTGTACAGCAACATCGAATGTTTTTATTGGATGAATTTGCTGGGCATGGTGTAGATAAAATCACATGGATGACTCAAACACACAGTACGATCTGTCATACCATCAATGAAGAAATAACATTTGATGCTTTGGTGGGTGATGGCTTAGTCACACAAACACAAGGTCATGCTTTGATGATGACTGCTGATTGTTTACCTGTTGTGTTGGGAAATGCTTCTGGCTCAGAAGTTGCTAATTTACATGCAGGTTGGAGAGGTTTGGCTGGTGGAATTATTGAAAACACCATCACTGAAATGACATCTCAACCGACATGGGCATGGTTAGGTGCTGCAATCAGCCAACCTTGTTTTGAAATTGGTGAGGAAGTGAAAACGGCTTTTTGTGCTAAATATGCGGCATTGGATACGGCTTTTATTGCTGGCGAACAAGATGGTAAATACTATGCTGATTTATATGCTATTGCTCGTTATATCCTTAAACAAAAGGGTGTTGAAATTGTTACGGGTGGGGATCAGTGTTCCTATCGTCAGTCTGAGGATTTTTATTCTTATCGCCGTCATCCGAAAACAGGTCGAATGGCGACTTTTGTATTTATAAGAAAATAAACCCATATTTTTTTAGATGCTTATCATTTTATGTAAAATCTGACTTTGTACTTTTCAACTTTAGATGAATTGTTTAAAAATGAATTGGTGTTAAACTTGACTCAATCTGTTTGTTTTCAATCGTTATGTCTTTATCTGCTAAATCTATCGCAATCGTTTACCACAGTCCTTTTGGGCATACTGCAAAAGTAGCGAGCTATATTGCACAAGGTGTAGAAAAAGTTGGGCTCACAGTTCATAAAATGGATATTGAACATATTGATTGGGATATTTTAGACCAAGCAGATGCCATTATTTTTGGTTCTCCCACTTATATGGGGAGTGTAACAGGTCCATTTAAAATGTTTATGGATTCGACCTCTAAGCGTTGGAAAAATCGTGATTGGCAAGGCAAACTTGCTGCAGCATTTACCAACTCAGGTGGCTTAAGTGGGGATAAACTATCAGTGTTGCAACAGATTAATCTCTTTGCGATGCAACACGGTATGCTCTGGTCAGGTCTACCTTTAATGCCAACGGGAATTAAGCCAACGGATTTAAATAGAATGGCGGGTTATTTAGGTTTAATGACGCAATCTGACAATGCACCTGTTGAAATCACTCCGCCACCTGGCGACTTAGAAACTGCGATGTGGTTTGGTGAGTACCTTGCACTGTTGTTAAATAAAAACACCTAATTTCATAAATAGCCATTTAAATCAAATGGCTGATATTTATTGTTCAGTTCACCAATAAGATGTCGCTAAATGCTAAGTTATTTAGCGCAACAAGCTAATATTTTTATAGCACATTACACTATGTTTGATTAGAAAAATAAAAAAGTGTGAGTGATATGGATATCAATGAAAGAACAACAATTAACAGGATAAAGATGGTCTTGGTTTCAAGTGCTATGGTTTTATCAATGAATTGTTTTGCTGAAGATGAACACATTACAACTTTCATTCAGTTAGATGATTCTGAGTTGTCTGAAGTCCAAGGGCAGGCTTTGATGAGTTTGAGCTATATTGCTCCTAATGATCTGATTAATAAGATGCGTGGACAAGGTGTAGGTTTTTATAAACTTGGGCTTGAAGCTGAACTTGAGCTGAATACCAATATTAAAAAATTACAACTCGGTTGTGGTGGTATCAATGGTGCAGGCGGTTGTGATATTGATATTGATAATCTCAGCCTTTCTGGAATATCAGATACACGTTTGGGGCGAGTAGGATCTAGCGCGAAACTGACCAATCCTTTTTTAGAGTTTGCAATAAAAAATCCTAACGCATCTTCAACTAGAGAAGTTGTTGGTTTACGACTTAGTGCTGAAAAAGTACTAGGTCTTTTAACTACGGGTAATGAAAATTCAGACTTACCAAATGGCATTAACAGCCTTAGTGGAGCTTTGAAAATTAAGGCGACAACAGGAACTGGGGTTACTGCGGGACGACCTATGACATTTAATGATACTGGTATGTTAATTAATGGTAAGATTCAACTTTTAGGTGCTTTAATTCAACCAAATTTTGATACAAATAACTATAATCTGCAATTACAATCAACTAGTGCAAATTTATTGATCAATGGAAAAACATTAACAGGAACACGTTTAACCTCTGCAAAGTTAACAGGAACAGCGATTATTGATAACTTAAACTTTGGTGGGAAGATTGTTGCAAGTGTAAAACTCCCAATAATTTCATGGGTTCCTTTGACTATTAATGCAAATGGCTACATATCAGGCTTAAAAGCTGATTTAGATATTGATGAAAATTTGGGATATATCCATAAATTACCATTAAATAATCCGTTTTCATTATCACTCCAGTCAAGCCAAGTCCATTGGCCTAGTGCTGAATATGCTGCGAATCGTGGATGGTGGCTGGCAATTGAAGATGAAATTGATATCGGAAAGCTCAGTCCTAAAAACCCAATAAATGTAACAAACGATATTCTCAAACAAGTAGTTCCAAATATTAGTAATTATTTGACAGCGAGACCGCCAAGCTGTCCTTTAGCATCATGCTTAATTGCTGGTTTGAATATTGGAGAGGTAAATTTATCATCAGCAAAGCCTTTGTATTTTCCAATTAAGGACTTATCACTAGCTACTCAAAATTTTGCACCTAATTGCTATGGCTCTTTAAAGTTTTGCTAGTTTTTTAAACCTCTTTAAGAGGTTTTTTTATATCTCAAATGAGTATTTATAGTGTATGTCTTGAACTGTTTTTCACCAATAATAAAACGTTTATCTCTACTGAGTAAAAGCTATTAGGTAGTCATTTCATAATTACATACACAGATGGTGTAATATTAAACAATACTGTACTGAAAATAGTTGATAAATTAATGAAATTTAACCAAGGGTGAATGGTGTATTTTATTGTTATTTAACAATGTTACATAACAAAACAAAAAAATAATTCATATAAAAATGCTTAAAAATCATGACCTCATTCAAATAAAAAAGAACATTGTATAAAGAGACAAAATATTTGTCCTGATGGGCTATTCTGTTGCTATTACTTTTCCTATATTTTTAACCAATAATAAAAATTTGAGCAGGTGATATGGATATTGACGTAGGAAAGTTAATTAAAATCAGAGAGATGATTTTAATTATCGGTGGAATGTTTGTACCCGTTTTAAGTTTTGCTAATTTTACTCAGTCAGAGGGATTAGTTGAGTTAAATGATAGTGAGCTTTCAAAAGTCCGCGGCCAAGCACTGATGAGTTTAGGTTATATCGCTCCAAACGATACTGCCAATAAGATGCAAGGACAGGGCGTTGGTTTTTATAAGCTTGGGCTTGAGGCTGAACTTGAGCTGAATGCCAATATTAAAAAATTACAACTTGGTTGTGGTGGTATCAATGGTGCAGGCGGTTGCGATATTGATATTGATAATCTCAGCTTATCAGGTTTATCAGACACCCGTGAGGGCAGAGCTGGTTCAAGTGCGAAATTGACCAATCCTTTTTTAGAGTTTGCAATAAAGAATCCAGATGCAGCTTCAACTAGAGAAATCGTAGGTTTACGTTTAAGTGCTGAAAAAGTTTTAGGGATGTTAACTGCTGGAACTGAAAACTCAGAAACACCGAATGGTATTAATTCACTCAGTGGCTTTTTAAAGACTAAGGCGACGACAGGTTTAGGTTATACAAATAGCCGAGGTATGAGTTATACAGATACTCAAATGCCAATCACCGGAAATGTAGATGTTTGTGTGCTATTTTTTTGTGGGCGATTACCTTTATCTTCAACGGATTATAATTTAAATTTGCAAAGTACCACAGCACCTATTCAAGTTGATTCAGCGACAATTAATGGAATGCGACAAAGTAGTGTAAACTTAACGGGCAAAGCATATATCGACCGTTTAAACTTTGGCGGGCGATTAAAAGCGGGTGTAAGCGTTCCTTTATTGGGAACATTAAATTTAGAGAAACAAGTTAATGGCGATATTACAGGGTTAACCGCAAATCTAACGATTAGCGAAAGTTTGGGCTATATCCATAAAATTCCTTTAAATAACCCTTTTTCTTTATCATTACAAAGTCAAAATGTTTGGTGGCCAAATGCTGAAGTCACTGCTCAGAGAGGTTGGTGGATGGCATTTGAAGATGCTGTCGATATTGGAAATGTTACCCCATCTAAAGGAATCGATATTACCAATGATGTACTTAAACAAGTTGTTGGACCATTAAGTAATGCATTGGCGACTACGGCTGTACCCTCATGTCAGGCTTTAGATTGCCTATTGGGTAGCTCATTAAAAATTGGTAATATTAATTTGCCCAATACATCAGTTAATTTTCCATTACAAGATTTACAGCTTAAAAACCAAGATTTCGCACCTAACTGCTATGGTTCATTAAAGTTCTGTTAAGTAGTCTTTCTCAAAGAAAAACCTCCATGTTGGAGGTTTTTCTTATTTGTGCATAATTCGAGCTTTATCGCGTTGCCAATCACGATCTTTTTCAGTGGCACGTTTGTCATGCAACTGTTTACCTTTTACTAAAGCAATCTCAAGTTTTGCCAAGTGACCTTTCCAATAACATGCTAAAGGTACACAGGTGTAGCCTTTTTGGTTGACTGCACCCATTAATTTTTCTAACTCACGACGTGAGAGGAGCAATTTGCGAGTACGAGTTGCTTCTGGCACGACGTGAGTTGATGCAGAGAGCAAAGGTTGAATCTGAGCACCAAAGAGGAACGCTTCATTATTTTTAAAAGTAATATAGCTTTCAGTAATGGTCATACGTCCAGCACGTAATGACTTTACTTCCCAGCCTTGTAACGAAAGCCCAGCTTCAAATTTTTCTTCAATAAAATAATCGTGACGCGCACGTTTATTTTGTGCAATCGTCCCGCCATTATTTTTTTTTACGACAATATTTTTCGACATAATACAAATAATTCCAAGAATAGCCTTATTCTGCCTCAAACTTGGCTTCAGGTGAAGTCATTTCACAATTAAAGCAAAGGCTAAATGTGCAGAGGTTATTCGCTAACATTTAAGTTTTTGCTAAACTATAGCCCTACATAACAAACTTGAGTACAAATGGATGTCTAAAACTCGTGTCATCTATCCAGGAACTTTTGATCCAATTACCAATGGCCATGTGGATTTGGTTGCCCGCGCTTCACGAATGTTCGATGAAGTTGTCGTCGCAATTGCTATCGGACATCATAAAAAACCAGTATTCAGTTTAGAAGAGCGTGTAGAATTAGCGAAAATATCTCTCAAAGACTTACCTAATGTCGAGTTTGTTGGTTTTGATGGTTTGTTGGTGAATTTTGCCCGTGAACAAAATGCCACAGCAGTTCTACGTGGCTTAAGAGCCGTTTCAGATTTTGAATATGAATTTCAGCTTGCCAATATGAACCGTCAGTTGGATCATGATTTTGAGACAGTATTTTTAACACCGTCGGAGCAATTTTCATTTATTTCTTCCACGATGGTTCGGGAAATTGCACGATTAAAAGGTGATGTAGCAAAGTTTGTCCCGCAATGCGTGGTCGAAGCTTTTCACCGTAAACATCAACAAGGTTGGTAACGTGTCTTTAATAATCACTGATGAATGCATCAATTGTGATGTATGTGAACCGGTATGCCCCAATGAAGCCATTTTTATGGGAGAGGAGATTTATGAAATCCATCCAAACCTATGTACAGAATGTGTGGGGCATTTTGATGAGCCACAGTGTGCACTTTTTTGCCCAGTAGACTGTATTCCACTTGATCCAAATCATGTCGAAAGCCAAGATGACTTGATGGAAAAGTATAAAAGTTTAATTGCTCAAAAAAGCGCAAGCAATTCCCAGTAAAATTTGTTAGCATACGCCCCGAAGTGAGCCAGACGATCGCTGCTGTGGAGATCTCCGTGATTGAAGCAGGGGAGGAAAGTCCGGGCTTCATCGGGCAAGGTGCCAGGTAACGCCTGGGCGGTGTGAACCGACGGAAAGTGCAGCAGAGAGTAGACCGCCTTCAATATCGTTTCTTTTCGGAGAAATGGAAGGTAAGGGTGAAAGGGTGCGGTAAGAGCGCACCGCATGACTGGTAACAGTTCATGGCATGGTAAACCCCACCGGAAGCAAGACCAAATAGGGATCCTATAGGCATGGCCCATGCTGGATCCGGGTAGGTCGCTTGAGCGTATGAGTGATTGTGCGCCTAGAGGAATGATCGTTCTAGACAGAACCCGGCTTATCGGCTCACTTCAATGAATTTTATTGCAATTATTACTTGACGTAACGTGAGTTACAGCAGATAATGCGCGCACAGTTTTAGGCTATGTAGCTCAGTTGGTTAGAGCACCGCACTCATAATGCGGGGGTCACAGGTTCAAGTCCCGTCATAGCCACCAAATTTGTAAATCATGATCTATCACAAACTTAAATGATGAATCATGAAAATTAATAAAGCCTTGGAACTTAACAGTTTCAGGGCTTTTTTAATGCCTAAATTACTATCACACTCTATCACTAACATCATTTGAGAATAACGCACTATCAAGATATGATGTTACACAGTAGTGACACACGTGTAACAGGTGCTACATGCTTTCAGATTCACAAGTAAAAAGTCTAAAACCAAAAGAACAACGATATTCTCTTGCTGACGGTGAGGGCTTATCAATTGATGTATCGCCAACAGGTAAGAAAAAATGGATTGTCTCTTATCGAGTTAATGGTAAGCAAACAAGAAAAAGCCTCGGTGAATATCCCGATCTTGGGTGTAAAGATGCTCGGCAACTGGCAAGACAATTTAAATTAGATGCACAAGGTAAAACCTTAGACTCGCCACCGGTCAAAACTGTCATTGATGAATGGCTTAAACTCATGACGCCAAGATGGTCAAGTAAAAAATATTTAGATACAGTGGTTTATCGCTTAAATTACATTACAGAAGATTTCTCAACTCAACCAATTGATGAGGTCGAAAGAAAAACGATTGTTAAAAAAGTAAAAGAAATCGTGAATAAGGGGACACTTGAAACAGCTAAACGTTCACTTAGATTGCTCAATGAGATTTTTAACTTTGCAATCGCATCGGACTATACACAGAAAAACCCGTGTACTTTAATTTCTGATGTTATCCCACAGCAAACTGTTCGTAATATGCCAAGCCTTGATGCAGAGCAAATGCCTGAATTTTGGAAACGTGTAACACAAAGCAATGTTACACCAGAACTGTTACACGCACTTAAACTTGCATGTTACACAGCCGTTCGTATTTCTGAGTTACTTCAATCACGTTGGGATAGTGGCGAAATCGATTTAGAAAATAGACAGTGGGTGATTCCAGCATCTCGAATGAAAATGCGCAGAGATCATGTTGTACCTTTGACTGATCAAACTTACACGCTATTTAAAGAGCTATATGATCATAAGACAGATAATGGATATATTTTCAAGCACACTCGCAATCCTGGTGAGCATGTACGATCTGAAAGCATCTTAGCAATCATTAAGCGAAATGGTTATGCAGGACAGATGGTTACACATGGTTTTCGATCTTTATTCTCTACCCACACAAATAACTCAAAATTATTCAGACCTGATGTAATCGAGTACCAAATTGCTCACGTTCCCAAAGATCGTATTCGCGGTATCTATAACAGAGCTGAATATTGGGATGAAAGGGTGGAATTGATGAAGTGGTATTCAGAACAAGTAGATAGTTGGATAAAAGGCGCTTAATTAGCGCCTTCCTATCAATGACCGTGAATACCATTTATGGCCAAACAACAGTAACGGGAGCTTATAACTAATGGCACTAACTACAATAGCACCTGTAATTAATGAAAATGGCATAAGTGCGCCGACTTATGATCAGATCCTTGCGTATTTTAAACAGCAGTACAGGAATATTTATGGCAATGATGTATATCTTGAAAATGACAGCTTAGACGGCCAGTTTTTAGGAGTGCTTTCTTTAGCTTTTAATGATGTAAATGCGGTCTGTGTTAAAACCTATAATTCATTTA
>WNDP01000077.1 GCA_009912575.1 Acinetobacter bereziniae | reverse complement strand
GACACCCATGACTTTACAAGCTCTGGATACATTCTGAAGTTCTTCAGCTAAATTGAGTAAGCCTACTTTGTGTTTAATGATTTGATTGTTAGTATGCAACATAAGAAAGTTACCTTTGTTTGATTAAGATTCGACACCTTTATCAAAACGGGTAACTTTCTCTTTTTCAAGATCAATGTCTGATCAGATCTGAACTAATACAATTTATATACGCTTTAATTTACCGCATCAATTTATTGCGTTGTTGAGATAAATAATACGTTCAGCAGTTCGCTTATTAAAACACTTGGTATATTGCATTTCTTTATTTTGTTGAGACATCGCATCATCCCAATATTGGCGTTGTTGCTGATAGGTTTCAACTTCACTTTCAGGCAGTTCACTATAACTTTTTTGTGAAATTACTTTACAGTCGACATCACGCTTTTCAAACCATTCTGCTTGATCTTGCTTGAGTTGTGCCTTCGCTTCTTCCGTTAAACTGTCCCAAGTTTGATTTAAACGATCAACTTGTTTGGCTTTTTCTTCATCAAGCTCTTTTTTACGGATATCCATGGCTTTCTGCGCAAGCTCAGTCTGTGCCGCATTTTCGATTTGATTTTCTTGCTGACGTTCACGTATATCTTTATTTTCTTTAATATAAGCAGCATATTGCACTGCTTTGATAGACACAAAACTTACACCTTGAATAATTGCATCCTGATTCAATACATCCAGTGTTAAACCATCTTTATCTGTTTTAACCACATTATAGTTAAATTTACCTTTTAACTGATCATTACTGAGTAGCAGTTTAGATTCACCTGCTTCAAAATACTCTCGAAGTGTACGATAACCGTCACCTTCACATTCTTCACTACGACAATCTTGACCATATTCAGCATAAGCATTTTCAGCACGTTGCTGTAAGCCTTTTGGAAACTGTACAACTAACTGACTCTCACACTCTAGCTGATTTGTTTTACTCGAATCATCAGTAAGCGTGCGTACGTTTTTGACTTCAAATTTCAGACCATTATTAATTTTTTGCAATAATGCCTGATCAGCATCATAGCCAGAATTTGCAATATTATCGGCAACTTGTCGCAAATATTCGTCTTTCAAATATTTTTGAATTTGATCAATATTACTTTGGTTGGTGCAACTCCACTCAGCAAGTGCAGCATTATTGTCTTCTTTCTTCTTTTTAAAATAATCACATCCTGACAATAGTAAAGTACTGGCGAGGGCTGTCATTATAAGTAAAGGGTTAAAGGATTTATTCATTGTTTATCCAATCATATTTTTATGTGCGCCATTTAAACAAATATTGATCTTTTTTTCGAGTAAAAAATAAAAAAGCTTCATCATAGAAGCTTTTTTAGTCGACTTGAAATAACACTGATTAAGGTGTGGTTGCACCGACCACTTCAAATTCAATACGACGGTTTTTAAATTGACCTTCTTTTGTTGAATTATCAGCAATCGGATTTTCTTGACCATGCCCTTCAGCTGTAAGCTGTGCGGTATGTACACCTTTCTCGACCAGATAAGCAACAACCGATTTTGCACGTTTTTCTGATAAAGCTTTATTTGCTGCCGCATTCCCAACATTATCAGTAAAACCTTTCACCACGAGTTTTGCATCTGGCATTTGTTTTAATAAATGAGCAGCCTTATCTAAAATCGTCTTATTGGCTTCAGGAATGCCTGAAGAGCCAGTCGCAAAGTTAATCACTTGAAGATTCAATGCTGCCGCAATATCGTTGACATTGGCCGTGTCTGCCTGAATATTTGACAAAGCTTGATCGGCTTGTGAATTACTTGTATCCACATTTCCTGTCGAATCTGTAGCAGAAAGATTTGCAGTAGATTGATTTGCAGTGATATTTACATTTGGAAGAATGCCTTTTAACTCATCCGCCAATTTTTGTGCTTGTGCGAGATCTGGTGCTTGAATGGTGAGTTGATCACCGATCCATGCCAATGAAATATTTGGAATTCCCTTAATTTTAGTTAATACTTGATTAACTGCATTGTGATCTGCAAAGTCTGCCGCATACGATGTATTGGCTGTAATTTGACATTGATCTGCTTGACCAAAAACGGATGCAACGGCACCTTTTAATTGATCCAATAGTGTCTGGCTACTCGACTGGGCTTGGCAATTTGCTAGTTTACCTTGAGAGTCTGTTGAAATCTGTAATTCAGCCGCCTGTAAATCTGCAACCGCCTGCGAAGTACTTTGTGTTGCTGGTTCACCGACTGCCGCAGGTTTACTGCTACATTGCTTAAATAATAATGCAGCCAAGCCCGCAATCACCAGTAAAGCAATGATAGGCAATAGCCAATTTGATTTTTTGGGCTCATTTTGAATCGGGCTTGAGCTAATTGGTGCTACAGGTGTAGGTGTAACAATTTCCACTGGCGCTGGTGCCACAGGCTCAACAGGTGGAACTACAGACTCTGCAACAGGAACAGCCACAGCAGTAGAAGCAAAACCTAATCCTCCAACACTAAGACCGAGTGCGGTAAATAAGCCACCAGCCCATGCAGGTAGAGCATCTTGAATATTGCCCCACTGTGCTTTAATCAAATCAAAGATTTCATGTTTATTATCTGAACCTGCTTGATCAGCGAGCAAAGCCAATGCTGGTGTAATCGAATGGTTTAATGTTGTTTCAACTTCTTGTGAGGGTGCATCACCACGAACTAAATCAAGAAATTGGCTAACGGTCTCAGGGTGATAACTAAAAATATCAGCTAAGCGTGGATTTAAATTTTGTTGAAGTGTGGAAATGAGTTCTGGTTTTGATTTTAAAACAGTCAGGAGAATGGGATAAAATGCATTCAATGCACCAATTTTTTCATCTTGAAACTGTTGGTCCTGTTGTAAAACTTTTGATGTCACTTGTTGTTTTAAAAGCTCAATAATATTCATGATTATGGACACTCCTATATCATTGTTGTATTTGTCACATTTGAATCACTTATTGATCGTTTTTTATTCTAGTGGTTAAATTTTAATATTTATAATATCTTTTTGTAGCAATAAATAATTTATATCTATAAAAAAAGCCAGCTTAAGCTGACTTTCTATATTCGGTTAAAACAGACTAAATTCAATATTAAGCGATAAACGTCTGTATGACTTTACCTAACATTTTTTGATTAATTAGTGGTGTATTTTTTCCATGAGAGTGAATCGTTTCTTTGCTCACTGTCCACTCTAAATCAGAGTCAACTAATGCCCAACCCGATTCTTTCTCCCACCGTTCCGTCATATTGGCCACTATTGCAGGAACAATTGTCACTTTTTCGACCCATTCTAAAGGTTCAAATAAACCTTCACGAACCAATTGAACGCCAAAAGACACATAGGTATCAAATGCACTGATACCAGGCAAAGTTTCAGCAAATGGTGCTAATTTAGCCGAGCCACTTAAAGGTTCATGATGCGTACAAATTGCATCAATAATACCCTCTTTTACTCCCTTACGAAGTAATTCCTTATCTTGTTCTGCACGTAAAGGTGGGCGTACATGTGCAAGCGAATTAAAACCATCAATCAATTGATCAGTTAAATGCAGTTGGTGCATGGCAACATCCGCAGTGACAGGCAAACCTTTCTGCTTTGCGATTTTGATCAAATCGACAGATGCACCACTCGAAAGTAAGCCAAAATGCGCTTTAACGCCTGTTGCTTCAATCATCAATAAATATTTTGCTATAGCAATTGTCTCTGCAAGCGCAGGAATCATTGGCAAGCCTTGACGGGAGGCAACAAAACTTTCATGTACACATCCGTCTTTGGCAATTTGATGCTCTTCAGGATAGAACACAACGGTCATATCCAAACCTGCAGCATACTCCAGTGTACGAAGTACCACATCATCATTTTCAAAGGTTGCATAAGCATTTGAAACAGCTGTGCAGCCTCCCTTTTTCAAACCCGCCATATTGGCAGGTTGTTTACCATTTAAACCTTGTGTTTGTGCGCCAATCACCTGTAAGTGGATACCGCCATCCAACATGGCTTTTTCAACCAATCCATGAATCAATGCCCCATTGTCTTGGACAATCGGTTGAGAGTCAGGAGGCGTAAACACGTGTAAAATGCCATTTTCACGAGCAGCTTTACCTTCAGACTTTAATGTTCCATGCTGTTGTTGACCTGGCTCACGTAAACGTGCACAAAGATCCACCATCGTCGGCATGAGCCACTTCCCTTGCCCATCTATGGTCTGTGAAACATCAGTTGAAGCTTCTGTCAATTTTCCATCTTGAAGATAAACAGTGTCTACGCGGTCTGTTTTATTGATTGGATCTAGGACACGCACGTTTTCAATTTTTACAATACTCATGACTTTGCCCTTTAGCTTAAACCGCAATCGCGTCTAACAAACCTTTTTCCTGTAACTGACCTTGCATTGCCAGCGCCAAAACAGCCATGCGTACTGCAATACCATTGGTCACTTGATGGAGAATTACCGACTGATTACCATCAGCAATGCTGGAGTCAATTTCTACACCACGATTCATTGGTCCTGGATGCATTACAATACAATCTGGTTTTGCCAAAGCTAAACGTTCTTTGTTCAAACCATACATTTTGTAAAACTCAGCTTGTGATGACAAAGCAGGTGAATCAATACGTTCATTTTGAATGCGTAAGGTAATGATTACATCGCAATCTTTCACTCCTTCATCCATTTTATTGAACAGGCGTACACCTTCACCATATTCATCAAAACCATGAGGCAATAATGTGTTTGGGGCAATGACACGGATATCTTTACAGCCGAGTGTTTGTAAAGCAGCGATGTCTGAACGAGCGACACGAGAGTGTTTAATATCACCAATAATTGCGAGGCTAATATCTTCGAAATTCTTTTTGGTCTCACGGCGAATGGTCAGCATATCCAACATTGCTTGAGTTGGATGTGCATGACGTCCATCACCTGCATTGATAATCGCCACATGAGGACAGACAGTTTCTGCGATAAAATGAGCAGCACCTGATGAAGAGTGTCGTACCACAAAGATATCGGCAGCCATTGCCTCTAAGTTCCAAAGGGTATCACGTAATGTTTCACCTTTTGAGGTACTAGAACGTGCTATGTCAATGTTCAGAACATTGGCAGACAAGCGTTTTGCAGCTGCTTCAAAAGTTGTACGGGTACGGGTTGAATTTTCAAAAAAAAGATTCATCACTGTACGACCTTCTAAAAGTGGTGTCGTTATCAGTTGATTTTGATCATTTATAAAAGAATGGGCTGTATCTAGAATTTTAGTGAGGGTTTCTTTAGAAAGACCTTCGATGGTCAGGAAATGCTTTAAGTTTCCGTCGTTATTGAGTTGAATCTGGCTCGGTGTATGCAATGCCGCCAAGTGCATGAGAGATTCCTTAGAGGTTAAGTTAACGTATTATACAGATTTTCTTTTTCTTTGGCAGACGAAGTTTTGGGCAAATAACGTCAAAAGTAATCATCAAATTTTAAATTTGATCAGTTTCAAATCAGACTTCTTCACATTCATTTGCAATAGCTTTTGTTTTAATTGCCTGATCAGTTCAATATAGTCGTGGTCGGATTGATCTTTTAAAAGTTCAAGATAGCTGTCTATTCTCGACTGTGCCTTATCTTGCCATTTAAACAATTCCTGAATCGGATGATATTTTTCAGGATCTAGATGGGTCAGGTCATATTCTAATATTTGACTATTTGTTAATGCCGTATCAAATTCTTTGACTCGTTTTAGACAATTCAGCGTATCCTCTAGTCGAAAACGGATTTCATGTTCACACAAAAATTTTAAATGGACTAAATCATGTTGCTCAGCAAAATACTGTGCTAGAGGTAATGTAAATTCCTCATAAGGATACCAACGGCCGTGAGCACACGAAATCAATTCTTTAAACTTTTTATTGTCCAACCATTGTTGAAAAACTGCATCTTTTGCCAATTTATAATCTGCCAAACGTCGCGCTGTTTGAGCGAATGATTCATCTGCTGTACCTGAATAAATCATTTGATGTCTTTTTAAATATTTGCTGATTTCCGTATCAAACTTACTATAACTCAAAGTCTATACTTCTATGATCATTATAATATTTATCAGCTTATAAGTTGATTGGGATGTTTACTGTTTCAAATGCGTAAAGCTTTAAGCCTCCCCAGCACTTAAAGCTTCTGATCAACCTTAACGTAATGCACCAATTTAGTGATGCGAAACTTGTGCGCGATAAATTTCTTCTTCAGTTGCACCCGAAACAGAATCCTCCTTAGTTTCAGCGACTTGTTCTGATGAATGAATAGCAACATTTAAGGTTGGCTGTTCTTGGCTGAGTAAGTGTTGCAAACGCAAAGCATGCCGATTTAATTCAGAGTCTTCGGTTGCCAAAGACATATCTATCACATACTGCGCATAGCTTTTATTATCGACCAGATACATCACATCTATGACTCGCCCTGTTACACGTCTAAGTCTGGTTAAAATAAGTGCCCCGATTGAAAATGCATCTGCATGTGCAAGAAACCGGTCGTTATTTACTTGTTGCATAAGAAATCCCCACATTCATGAGTCTAATTTTTAGAGCCAATACACTGACCAATACGGTGAATAACTAAGCAATTTATATACCAATTTTAAATTCAAACAGCTGTCATCTTATAAAAAGTTCAATCAATCAGAATCTTTAAGTCGTTGAATCATGATATGACCAATACATGTTGGCCCTTCCAATAAATTCAATAATCGCCCAATCTGTACATGACACTCATGATGATCAAACAAAAACCACATCTCTGCCTCATGAGGAGACATTTCATTCATTTCAAGTGCAATACTCCATGTATTGATCTTATGCTTGTGCAAAATCTCTGTTGTACAGTAATAAACACCATTTTGTGGGATATGCTGACGTCCACCGTTCTCAGGTGTATACCAATCAATCAATACTTCAAAGATTTGCTTTTGTTTTAGCATAATATGTTGCTTATTTTGTTCATCCATAATGTTAAATCGACCAAGTTGATCGTTCACCATCTTCATCTTTCACATCAGCCTGCACATGTTGATTTAGTAATGCCACAAAGGCTTTTATCTCTTGTCTAAGTTGATCATTCATTGCAGATATTTCCAATAGAATTTGGGATGTTTCAAAAATCAAACGAACATCATATTCCCATGCATTTTCTATCACTGTAGTTGCTTTTAAATAAACAATATTCGACTGGAAGAATTGATAACTATGCAATTGCTGAGCGATTTGAATCACCAATTGACGATTTGTTCGATACCATTCTTCTGGCTGAAAGGTGACATAAAATTCCGCTGACATATCCAAGCTCTCTAGATAATGATCTTATAAAGCAGGTGAACGATAAAAATACGTCCAACACATTTCTAAGGAGATTAAAATCAAAATCAGTCCCATCGCCACATTAAAAATTCGTGCGCGATTTCCTGTGTTTAAGAAGTTTGCTAATTTTTCGCCCACAACTCCCCACAACAATAAGGATAAATAGCACACCACAAAATAAATCAGCACAAAAATTAATAAAGGATTTTCAATTGAACCTGTCGAAAACAAACCCGTACCAGCTACAGCCGCAATCCATGCTTTTGGATTAAGCCATTGCATCAAGGCACCTTGCATAAATGTGGGTATTTGAATCTGCTCAGTACTTTGGGTAGAAATCGTTATCCCCTTTGCACGAAGGATGTTAAACCCAATCCATAACAGCAAAGCTGTACCCAATACAGTGATGAGATCCAAAAGAATAGGATAAGCTACAATGATTTGATATAAGCCAAAACAGACTGATGCCAATAACCCAGTAAACCCGATCGTTGCCCCAGAAATAAAGGCAAAAGTAGCTTTTACACCATAATTCATACTGCTGGTTAAAATGGTTAAATTTACAGGCCCCGGAGATATAGACATTGAAAGTGAAAAAATAAACATCGAAACAATAAGACTTAGCATTTTTTAAATTCTTTATCAGGTCTGGATTAAATATGGATATTTGAATACATTTCAAGCAAATCTTAGCAATCAATTGAAGAATTTTAATGTTTTTCGAAAATTTCGATTTTCTTGGCATAATCCACAAGTTTTCGTCATCAAAATACGCTAAAATACGCGATTGCTTTAATGTCTTTGGAAATATTCATGAATTCGAAACCGCGTCTTTCTACATATTGGGTTACCTGTGCAGATGGACTAGAAACCTTACTGCAAGAAGAAATTCAAGGTTTAGGGATTCAAAATATTGAAAAATTTCCTGGACGTTTAATCTTTAAAGGTAAACTCGAAGATGCTTACCGCATTTGTATGTGGTCACGCCTTGCCTCTCGTGTGCTCACGCCTATTCACACACATGAACTCGACTTTACTCATGATGCCCGTGATGTTGCAGAAGAACTTTATGAAGGTGCGATCAACTTTGATTGGTCTTTAATTTTTGCACCGCAAAGTACTTTTGCCATTCGCTTACATGTTGAACGTGATATTAAAGTTAATACACAGTTTGCGACCTTACGTGTTAAAGATGGTGTTGTCGACTCTTTCATGGAAGCTGTGGGTAAACGCCCAAGTATTGATATTAAGCAGCCTGAAATTACACTGTATGTACTTGCTGGAAAAACTGAACATACCTACTGCCTAGACTTATCTGGTGATTCTTTACATAAACGTGGCTATCGCCGTTATATGACAGATGCACCGATCAAAGAGAATTTAGCCGCAGCCATCTTACAAAAAGCCAAACTGAAAGAACGTCATCCAGATATTATATTAGACCCAATGTGTGGTTCAGGTACTTTTATCATTGAATCATTGATGATTCTGACTGACCGTGCGCCAGGTTTAGTCCGTCGTTTTGGTTTCAATGGTTGGAATGGACATGATCATGAACTCTGGATGTCGATTAAAGCTGAAGCCGCAGACCGTCATCAAGCTGCTTTAGAACAACCTTTACCAAAATTCTATGCCTATGATGCAGACTGGGAAGCTGTCAAAGCGACCAAGCAAAATATTATTGCGGCTGGTTTTGAACAGCAACTCGATCAAATTCAAATCGAAGAACGAACTTTGGCAGATTGGCCAGACTTCCAAGCAGAAGGTAAAACCTCATTTATCGTCACCAACCCACCTTATGGTGAGCGTTTGGGAGATAAAGCTTCTAACCGAGCATTATATTTAGGTCTATCAGCGCTTTTACAAAACAATTTCCCAAATCAACATGCGGCTGTGATTGCAGCGGCAGTTGAGCAAGCAGATGTATTGGCATTTAACAATCCACAAATTTTACGTTTGATGAATGGTAAATTGCCGATTTATGTTCGTTTTGGTGATATTAAACCCGCAACAGTCAGTAAACCTTTCCTTGCAGATTGGCAGCCTCAACAATTTGAGAAAATTGAAGGTGCTGAAGACTTTACCAATCGTTTGCAAAAAAACATGCAAGCCTTGAAGAAATGGGCAGTCAAAGAAAATATTTACTGCTTACGACTTTATGATGCCGACTTACCAGACTTTAATGTTGCAGTTGATCTTTATGGTGATCGTTTGCATGTCCAAGAATATGCTCCACCGAAATCAATTGACCCAGAAAAAGCCAAAAAACGTTTTAACCTTGCTTTAGCCTCAATCCGTGCAGTTACAGGTTTAGGCCGTGATGCAATTTTCATCAAAACTCGTGCACGTCAGGAAGGCAAAACCCAATATGCAAAACAAAGCACTGCATCTAAGCGCTTTATTGTTCAAGAAGGTAAAGCCAAAATTTTAATCAACTTGACTGATTACTTGGATACTGGATTATTCCTAGACCATCGTCAAATGCGCTTACGCATCGCAGCGGAAGCCAAAGGCAAACACTTTCTTAACCTCTACAGCTACACCTCTACAACAAGCTTACATGCTGCTTTAGGGGGTGCTGCCAGTACTACAAGCGTAGACTTATCGAACACCTACCTGAACTGGTCTAAAGAAAACTTTGTACTCAATGGTCTTACTGTAGATCATGCTGATGAACAACATCAATTTTTCTCAAGCGATTACTTTGAGTGGTTAAAAGAAGGTCATGAACAATACGACTTGATCTTTATTGATCCACCGACCTTTTCAAACTCTAAAAAATTCTACGGTACATTTGATGTGCAGCGTGACCATATTTCTTTGCTTAAACGTGCAATGAATCGTTTAACTACTGAAGGTACTTTATACTTTTCAAATAACTATCGTGGTTTTGAAATGGACGAAGAAATTGAAGCGATGTTTGATGTTCAAGAAATCAGTAATGAAACTATTGGATTAGACTTTAAACGTAACCAAAAAATCCATAGAGCATGGAAAATTAAACACTTCCCTGTTTAATTTTCCCACTTAGATTTATTTGTACGCCACGGGGTCAACTTCATGACCAATATATAACGTGACTCGATCTTGTGTTGTAATACGGACATCGTGGCGTTGATATGGATTAAATCCAATATCAATAATTTTATATTTTTCTAGTGGTGCAATGTACTTATCCCCTGGTTTATTTGGATCAGGGTCTTTTTTTTTGCCACTCAAAATCTGTCAGCACCGTTGAATATATTTCATCTTTTTTCGCTGCATCAGCTTGTTGTTGGGCTATTTTTTTATGCAAATCTTTCTGTTCATCAACTGATTGCTGGGTATCTTGCTTAACTGCTTGAATAATAATCGGTGAGAGTTTTACCACGCCTACAGATTGTTCAGCAAGATCTTGATCATCCAATTGATTTGCCACAGTTTCGAATGAACCCAGTGCCATCAACAACATAGCTAGCATTTTTATATAATCAGATTTTTCCCTTAATTTGATCACCATGACCAACTTTCCTTTCTTATTATTCCTGACTAAAAAATTATCAATTTTTAACAAATGTTGCAATCAATGGATCAGAAAACCCGATAATAGGTAAAATCAGCACTTAGCTTTTTTTTACTTTTCCGTTCAAAAACATAAAAAAGCCCACCGTCTTAAGACTGTGGGCTTCTGCGTTTGTACAATACATCAATTAGCTTAATTTTAATTTCCCAAAATCAAGCTCACCATTTTCAGCACTAATCAAGATGGTATCACCTGCTATGAACGCACCTGACAAGATTTTTTGTGCCAATGGGTTCTCAACCTGTTGTTGGATTGCACGTTTAAGTGGACGCGCACCATATACAGGATCAAAACTAGCATCAATCAGAATATCAAAGGCTTGATCATCTACATTTAAACCAATATCACGTTCAGCTAAACGCGCACGTAAACGATCTAATTGAATATCTGCAATGCCTCGAATCTGCGATTTTTTCAACGAGTGGAACACCACCAATTCATCTATACGGTTGATGAACTCTGGACGGAAATGCTGAGAAACGGCATTCATCACTGTTGCTCGTACATCTTCATCCGTTGCACCTTCACCTAACTCACGTACATCGCTTGAACCTAAGTTAGAGGTCATTACGATAACCGTATTCTTAAAGTCAATCACACGACCTTGAGAATCTGTTAAACGACCATCGTCCAAAACCTGTAATAAGATGTTAAATACATCTGGGTGTGCTTTTTCAACCTCATCAAATAGCACCACACTATACGGTTTACGACGCACAGCTTCAGTCAATACACCGCCTTCTTCATAACCGACATAACCTGGAGGAGCACCAACCAAACGACTGACTGAATGCTTTTCCATGAATTCTGACATATCGATACGAATGATTGCATCGTCACTGTCAAATAAAAAGTTTCCTAAAGCTTTGGTAAGCTCGGTTTTACCCACACCTGTCGGTCCAAGGAATAAGAATGACCCACTTGGGCGATTCGGATCAGAAAGACCTGCACGTGAACGGCGCACCGCATTTGCTACTGCGACAACAGCCTCATCCTGACCAACGACACGGTTATGCAAGAAGTCTTCCATATGAAGGAGTTTCTCACGTTCACCTTGTAACATTTTGGACACTGGTATACCTGTTGCAGCACTGACAACTTCTGCAATTTCGTTTTCAGTCACTTTGGTACGAATCAGTTTTGGTTCTTCATTTACTTCCGCAACTTCTTCTTCATTCAAGCGTTTTTGCAACTCTGGAATCACACCATATTGCAAACGACTCGCTTCAGCCAAGTCACCTTCACGTTGCGCTTTTTCAAACGCTGTGCGAGCTTTATCAAGTTCAATCTGCGCCTGATTAGTGCCATCAACCAAACGTTTTTCAGCAATCCAAACTTCTTCCAAATCACTGTATTCTTTCTGAACTTCAGCAATTTGTCTTTCCAAATGCTCAACTTCAGCCTTACTGACTGAATCTGCATCTTTTTTTACCGCTTCCAATTGCATCTTCAATTGAATCAAACGGCGGTCTAAACGGTCAAGAGGCTCTGGCTTAGAGTCGATTTCCATTTTGATTCGTGATGCAGCCTCATCAATCAAATCAATCGCTTTGTCAGGCAATTGACGATCAGTAATATAACGGTGTGACATTTTTGCTGCGGCAATAATCGCAGAATCAAGAATTTGCACACCATGATGGGTTGCGTACTTATCTTTTAAACCACGTAAAATTGCAATGGTATCTTCCACACTTGGTTCATCAACCAATACTTTTTGGAAACGTCGTTCTAAAGCTGCGTCTTTTTCAATAAATTGACGGTATTCGTCCAAGGTAGTTGCACCTACGCAACGTAACTCACCACGTGCTAACGCAGGTTTTAACATATTCCCTGCATCCATTGCACCATCGCCTTTACCCGCACCCACGAGCGTATGTAACTCATCAATGAATAGGATAATTTCACCATCAAATTTCGCAAGATCTTTTAAAACAGCTTTTAAGCGTTCTTCGAATTCTCCACGATATTTAGCACCTGCCAACAATGAACCAAGGTCTAAGGACAAGACACGTTTACCTTTTAAACCTTCTGGCACTTCACCATTGATAATACGTTGCGCCAAACCTTCAACAATCGCAGTTTTACCGACACCCGGCTCACCAATAAGTACTGGATTATTTTTGGTACGACGTGATAATACTTGAATCGTACGACGAATTTCCTCATCACGACCAATCACAGGGTCGAGTTTTCCTTCTGCAGCACGTGCAGTCAGATCAATGGTGTATTTATTGAGTGAATCTCGTTGATCCTCATGGTTATTTGCCATAACTTGTTCACCCCCTCGAATATTTTCAATCGCTTTGCGTAGTTTTTCTGTGGTTAGACCTACGCCAGTTAATAATGTTTTGGTTACACCTGTTTCAGCCAATGCCAAGATGACCCAATCTGTAGATAAGAACTCATCACCTGCTTTTTGGGCAAAGCTGTCTGCTAAATTCAATGCTCGAACAGCCTCAGGATTGAGGTTGATATCTCCAGTCGGTGTTCCAATTTTTGGCGCATCCGCCAACGCTTTCTGCAACTTTGCTTTTAACTCAGGGATATTTGCACCAGCCTGTTGTAACAGACTCAGGTTTGAAGGCTCTTCCAATAACACTGAAAGAATATGAATACCTTCAATGGCGGTATTGTCATTACCCATTGCCTGAGATTGTGCATCTGATAAAGCTTGCTGCAAGCGGTTCGTAAATTTTTCAAATCGCATTCTTGTTATTCCTCACAACAAATTTGTACTTGAATAATAGATGGGAACGGTTTTATAGATTTCAACTATATTTAAAAATTAATTTATATATTTTTCAAAAGCTTACTAAAATAGTCGGGATATATTTCAGTATTAATATTTGTGCTAAATTCATCTTTTTCAAGTCAATTTAAGCAAAAATATTGTGTATGACCTTTAAGCGTTTGTATTTTCAACGATATGCTTTAGAGTAAGCACTATTAAGATTTTTTAGAACAATAACAATGTTGAATTTCGGTAAATTATTGTCGGTACTCTTGGTGATAAGCATGTTAAATGCTTGTGGCTATCAATCGCCGAATAGTGATAAATTTCCACACAAACATATTCAAAAATTATCACCTAGCAGCGCAGATCTAGAATTTAAATGGCTGAGCACTGCTGACGATATGAATAGAAAAGCTATCAATGAAAATTATATCGTTTACAGTTGCCCTGAGATTGATAAAAAGCAAGGTGGTATAACACAATCAAAAATATGCACTTACGATTTAAATCATGATCAACAGATCAAACCCTATGCTATTGTTGACCCGAAAGAACATTTGATCGAACAGATTGTCGCTTTAAATCATGATCAACAGATCAAACCCTATGCTATTGTTGACCCGAAAGAACATTTGATCGAACAGATTGTCGCTTTAAATCAGGATCACTTTCTGATCACCTTGGTAAACAAGCAATACCATTCAGACAATCTGATTAAAGCTTATATGTTCAATCCACATACACAAACTTTAATGGCCATGACTCCATTTTCTTATACTGCATTTTCTCATACAATTTTAGAGCAGATGGTACAGGAAAAAACTTATCAAAAAAAAGTTTCAGAATATGGCACGACCGTTTATTTTGACCCTCAATATATTTCTGCCAAAGAAGCTGAGGAAGCGCAAAAAGAACACAATCGACAACAACAATCTTTAATCGAAGATTTCATCGAAATTTTTAAGACAAAGCCGCAAAAGATAGAACGCGATTTTACGCCCACTAATTATTCTGCTCAACCTGCCGAACCTTTTAATTTAAAGCTGCTTCAACAGTTAAAACCCTATATACAGCAGCATCAAGCAGAATGTTACTTAATTATTGATCACGAAACACAATTATTAAAAACGTCACAAGGTTATATTTACAGTCATGATTTTTCCCAATTTCTGCCACAGTTAGAAAATGAGTTAGAATTGCATGAATGCAAAAAACCGACCGAGTTTTCACCTGTAAATGCCAAATATCTAAAATATCAAAGTATTGATGATATTCATGGCTCAGGAAACCACTATATATTTTGGTTTACACCAATTGGCTATGATGTATTTGAAATCAAACAGCACAGGCAAAATAAACAATTTAAGCTGCCGATTGACACTGCGTGGGTATATCAAATTAAAAATAAACTGATCATCATCTCTGATCAGACTTATTTTATCATCCCCGTTTCTGAATAATTTCAGCTTCTAAAGAAGGCATTTTTAATGATCAGTGTTGATAATGCTGGATTAATCTAAGTTAAAAACGCTTAAACTTCTGTCTTTGTTGCCGAACTCTGCGAAACCGCACTATTTGCAGCAACACTTTGAGTAACCCACACGTTACCACCAATCACAGCGCCTTGACCGATCGTGATACGTCCAAGAATGGTCGCACCTGCATAAATCACCACATTCTCTTCAACAATTGGATGACGTGCATATTCCTTTTGTAGACGTCCACTATCATCGACTTCAAAACGCTTAGCACCCAAAGTGACTGCTTGATAAATACGGACATTTTTTCCAATAATACACGTTTCTCCAATCACTACACCTGTACCATGATCGATGAAGAAACCTTGTTCAATTTGTGCGCCTGGATGAATGTCGATTCCTGTTTTTGAATGCGCAATTTCAGCAATTAAACGTGCCAATAGAGATAAATCTTTTTTATAAAACTCGTGGGCAACGCGATGATAAATGATTGCCAAAATTCCCGGATAGCATAGCAACACTTCATCCACACTACGTGCCGCAGGATCACCATCATAAGCTGCTATCACATCTGTATCCAAAATACGGCGTATATCAGGCAGTTTTTGCGCAAACTCACTGACAATACTTTGTGCTAACACATCAATTACATCTGTATTTTCGTTGTGTTTTTTATATTTATAATCATAGGTTAAATTGAGTTTGACCTGCTCTAACAATGAGTGCAACGTTTTTTCAAGTGTATGCGCTATATAAAAATTTTCACTTTGTTGTCTTAAATCGTGTGGACCTAAACGCATTGGGAATAAGATGCCACATAGATCATTCATAATTTTCTTAATTTCATCTTTTGAAGGTAATTCCCTACCACCAAAGTCTTTAAGGCTTTTACGTTGAGTACGCCATTCATTTCGAGCTTGTTGTAGCTCATCCACGATATTTTGGATATTCCATTGGGTCATATTTTTACCTACCTAAAAGACGTTCCATGATCTAAAAACCTCACATGAAATTTTATTATTCAGCCTAAATACTATTTTATTCACAATCCTGTAGATAAACATAATTCATATAAGCATATCTGTAAAAAATCATTTAATTCTAATTTCATATTTCGGATAAGTAATTCAATTTATATTAATTTACAGAATATAGAAAATGTTTATAGTTGATATCAATACATCTGATACATCGTAGCTTAAATGTAAATTTAAGACTCAAGAAAGGCAATTGAAATGAACAGTTTAAATCAACAACATTTTACCGAATTAACGACAACACAGATCGAGAATATTTTTGAACAAGCAAAACAACGTGTCGAAGACCACTATTTAGAGTTTACAGGTACGATTTTACCGCATGAAGCTTGGGCATTGTATAAAGCTGGTTATGTCGAAATTGTCGATGTTCGCACCAATGAAGAACGAAAATTTGTCGGTTTTGTTGAAGGTACCATTCACATCCCCTGGGCTACAGGAACTGCATTAAATCGTAATCCACGTTTTGCCAAAGAACTCGAAAGCAAAGTAGGCAAAAATAAAATCATTCTCTTACTGTGCCGTAGTGGTAAACGTTCCGCAGCGGCGGCCAATGTCGCTTTCAATGCTGGTTTTGAAAATATTTATAATATTGAACAAGGCTTTGAAGGTGACTTAGATGAAAACAATCATCGCGGAGTATTCAACGGCTGGCGCTTTCATGGATTGCCATGGCGCCAAGAATAGCTTTCGATGCTATTCCTTATACATATTTTAAAAAATTCAAAATATGAAGCATTCATAACAACCCTCTGATTTTACTGGAGAAGATAACAAGAGAAACGTCAAAACCCTTAAGAAGCAACAATCAACTTAGAAATATCCAAGGATTAAAACATGGCTAAAAACCAAGAAGTCACACGTCAAGCACTCAATGACCAGGCTGCTCGCCAACTGGCAAATGCAACCAAAACCGTCCCACAACTCTCAACAATTACACCACGTTGGCTGACCCACTTATTGCAATGGACACCTGTAGAAGCAGGTATTTATCGAGTCAATAAAGTCAGTAATACCGATGATATTCAAGTTGCCTGCACACAACGTGATGAAGCGACGCTTCCACAAACCTTTGTGGACTATGAGCTTAATCCGCGTGAATATTTTTTAAATGGTGTTTCAACTGTACTGGATATCCATACCCGTGTTTCTGACTTATACAGTAGCCCACACGATCAAATCAAAGAACAATTACGCCTCACTATAGAAACGATTAAAGAGCGCCAAGAAAGTGAGTTGATCAATAACCCTGAATATGGCTTATTGGCCAGTGTTGCAGATGAACAACGCATTTCAACCTTGACAGGTGCTCCAACACCAGACGATTTTGATGACTTATTACGTAAAGTTTGGAAAGAACCCGGTTTCTTTTTAGCGCATCCTGATGCTATTGCAGCATTTGGTCGTGAATGTACCCGCCGTGGCGTCCCACCTCCAACTGTAAGCTTGTTTGGTTCTCAATTTATTACATGGCGCGGTATTCCATTAATTCCTTCCAATAAAATCCCAGTAGAGGATGGTAAAACTAAAATCATCCTGTTACGTGTAGGTGAAAAACGTCAAGGTGTCGTCGGACTATTTCAACCAGGTCTTGCGGGCGAACAAGCACCCGGACTTTCAGTCCGTTTTATGGGCATCAACCGTAATGCCATTGCGTCATACTTAATTTCGCTATATTGCTCTCTTGCTGTGCTTACTGATGATGCACTTGCGGTACTTGAAGATGTGGAGGTAGACAAATACCATGACTATCCAACAACCTACAAATAATTCATCTGCTGCGACACATGAAGCGCCAGTCAATGAATCTGTCATTGCGCAATTGGCGAATGAATTGTTTGCAGCTTTGCCACAGCAAAACATACACGCTTTGAATTTTGAGCTCCCTGATCAAGCGCTTGGACATAGCCATCACCCACAACCTAAAGATCCTATAGCAGCTTTATCAGGTCGTATTCCTGCTGTTGTACAACAAGCGCATTTGAACCCCAAATCAACGCAACATTATGTAGAACCTACTGCAGATCATCCTGAACGTCGAATTTTATCTTCAGCGCCTATTATTGGTGGAGCGCATACGCCAGACCCATTCATAGTCACACCTGATTTAGATTTAGCTTTAAATTCAACATTTGCATCACCAACAGCATTGGCAGCACCTGAGCAATCACATTTTTACTTTTTAGATTTCGCTCAATTTTACTTTTTAGATTTCGCTCAAATTGAAACGCTGGATTCTCAAAATGTACAACATCACATCAGGCAAATAGAAGGAACTAAAAACCCCTACGCTTTTGATGATTACCATGTGACAGATGACCATCATTTAAAAAGTACAGTACAAGATCGTAATGACAAAGCGGCAACGCCAGAATCAGGCTATTACTTTCTTCAATCCCCCAGCATTGAGACCGATCGTCCTCATTCTGATTGGCAAATTCCAACTCAGACTCAAACATATCAAGCATTGGATATTTTGCAAATTCGAAAAGACTTTCCAATCTTGCAAGAGCGTGTCAATGGTCAGCCATTGATCTGGTTGGACAATGCAGCAACCACCCATAAACCACAGGCAGTCATTGATCGAATTTCTTATTTTTACCGGCATGAAAATTCAAATATTCACCGCGCTGCACACGAACTTGCCGCGCGTGCCAGTGATGCTTATGAGCATGCTCGTGATGTGGTTGCACGCTTTATCGGTGCACCTTCTGCCAAAAATATTGTTTTTGTCCGAGGCACAACCGAAGGGATTAATTTAATCGCCAAATCTTGGGGGAAACAAAATATTCAAGCGGGAGATGAAATCATTGTTTCTCATTTGGAGCATCATGCCAACATTGTACCGTGGTACCAACTGAGTCAAGAAACAGGTGCCAAACTAAGAGTAATCCCTGTAGATGATACAGGGCAAATTCAGATTGAGGAATTTATCAAACTCCTCAATCCAAAGACCAAACTTGTTTCAATCACTCAAGTATCCAATGCACTCGGTACGGTGACTCCGACTCAAGAAATTATCACTTTAGCGCATGCTGCTGGTGTACGAGTCTTAATTGATGGCGCACAATCTGTTTCACACGTTCCGACCAATGTGAGCAGTTTAGATGCTGACTTCTTTGTATTCTCTGGGCACAAAGTTTTTGGGCCTACAGGGATCGGTGCTGTTTATGCCAAATCAGAATTACTCGACAGCATGCCCGTTTGGGAAGGTGGCGGTAATATGATTCAGGACGTCACGTTTGAAAATGTGATCTATCAGCCTGCACCAAATAAATTCGAAGCTGGCACAGGAAACATTGCTGATGCTGTTGGCTTAGGTGCAGCGTTAGAGTATATAGAACGAATCGGTATCCACAACATTGCACGCTATGAGCATGACTTATTGGAGTACGGTCAACATGCGCTTCAAAGTGTTTCTGGTTTACGTTTGATTGGCACAGCTTTAAATAAAGCCAGTGTAATGTCTTTTACTCTCGCAGGCTATGAAACTGAAGAGGTCGGTAAAGTTTTAAATCAGCACGGTGTGGCAGTACGAACAGGACACCATTGTGCACAACCTATTTTACGCCGTTTTGGTGTTGAACGGACGGTGCGCCCTTCACTCGCGTTCTATAACACCACTGAAGAAATTGATGTATTGGTTTCAGTATTACATCAATTGAGACGGGCTAAACCTTATCGATCATCTCCTTCAAATCGATAACTTACCCATAATGAATCAACCTAATCACATGCTGAACCCTCGGCATGTGATTTTATTAAAGATTTAAATAAACTCTGCCTTTATACCAATCAGGTTGATAAAACAGTATGTTTAAATGCGAGAAGGAAATATAAGCTAATTTAAGATTTCAACGCAGTTAAAAATATAAACTAAACCAATTTAAGCGATAAGTCGTGTTGTTGATAATTTAACAATCATACGCTTGAGCTGGCTGCTACAAACTCAGATACTGTGTAAAAATTAAATCCTGTACCTGTGTTATGTTTTCAATCAAAAAAATCCTCATTTTAAGCAGTCTAATTCTCACCACCCAAAGCTTTGCTTTGCCTCAAGACTCACGTCGAGCAGGCGGTATTGCGGTAATTCCTGTGCCCAAAACAGTTTTAAATGTGAGTTATCAAGGCAAGCCAGTATTGGTTGTCGATGGAACGAATTCAGTCAATCATATCGTGTTTGGCATTCCACTTTCTGCTCAGGTTGGTCAGCTAGAATTACAAAGTAGCAGTGGTCCAGTCAATATTGAAGTACTGCCATATAAGTATGCTGAACAACGTCTTAACGTGAAAAATCAGGATTATGTCAATCCAAACCAACAACAGCTCGACCGCTATAGTCAAGAAGCCAAAGAACAAAATGATGTATATACCTCATTTAGCCCTACCCAATGGAAAAATTTCCCTAATTTTATCCGACCTACAGCAGGTAAATTTAGCAATTCATTTGGCCGTAAGCGTTTTTTAATGGTGAAGAACGTGCCCCACATTCTGGATTAGACATTCCTGGATATTTCCCTAACTCTATAATTTCGTCAAAAAGAAAAAGAGCTGAAATTTCATCACATTGAACAAAAAACAAACAGAAATAATTTTGATAATTGTCAAAATTAACTGAGGACTTTTTGGGGCTTTGAAAATGAGATTCTCTAAGCTAAAAAACTATGAGCTTGATGAAATTTTAAGTTCAAATTTTCAACAACTGAACCGTACCATGTTTGTCGGAGACTCAACATTCTGAGAAACTACTCCGATGAAAAAATCAAACTATACCCCTGAAATCAAAGAAAGAGCGGTTCAACTTGTTATTGAATCCGAAAAAGATTATCCATCGAATTGGGCTGCAATCACTGCTATTGCTCCCAAGATAGGTTGTACCCCTGAAACACTGCGTGTTTGGCATCAAAAATATTTGGATCAACAAAATCCAGTTAAAGTACAGCATCTTTCAGATCAAGAACGTATAAAACAACTGGAACGTGAAAATAAAGAACTGCAACGCGCTA
>WNDP01000076.1 GCA_009912575.1 Acinetobacter bereziniae | reverse complement strand
CTATGGAAAAAATGGTCAGGCTATCATCACCGAAGTTTGGTCGAAACTAAGATGCATTGCATCAAATTATTAGGCGATAAACTCAGTGCTAGGAACTTTCAAAGCCAAGTCAATGAGGTACATGCCCGTATAGCTATTTTAAATAAATTTACAGAATTAGGCCGACCTCATACTCAAGTTGTCACTTAAATTTGAGACGCCTAGGAGAACTTTGCCTTTAAATCCTTTATGCAACAAAGCCATCTAAAAGTGTCAACACGCCCTATTTAATCTTTACTGTATCCACAAATATGCAGAACATTCATTGGAGTAGTAACAATGAAAACGATCACAAAAATCACATTATTGTCAGCAAGTATTCTAAGTATGGGGGCTTTAACTGCCTGTCAATCTAACCCTGGACCAAAAGAGGGTGCAGATGGCCGTCCCATGATGCACGGTGGGCATCATAAAATGTCGCCAGAACAACGTGAAGAAATGAAACAAAAGCGTGCGCAACATAAAGAGATGCGCCAGCAAATGCAAAAAGCCTGTGATGGTAAAGCGATTGGTCAAACTGTTCAGGTTAAAGCAGGTCAGCAAAGCATTGATGGTACATGTAATATTGTATTCAAAGCTGATCGTAAAGCGATGAAAGAAATGAAACATGATTTCCGTCGTGATGGAGAAGATCGTGGACGTATGATGCGTCACGATGGCCCACGTATGAAAGATATGACCGATGAACAGCGTGCTCAAATTCAGCAGGAATTTGCGCAAAAACGTGCAGAACGTAAAGCACAAAAAGTCTTGTGCTGGTCAAACTGATGGAAAAGCCATTCAAGTGAAAATCGGTGATAAAACTTTAGCTGGTCAATGCGTTGTGAAATTTCAACCCGATTTCAAAGCAGACCGTGCAATGCCTAACATGCCACCTAAAGTATAAAAGATATGTGGGTTAAGACAGCATAACTTGTTGATTATCCCCATCATAAAACCTGAATCTCAGCACTGAGATTCAGGTTTTATTTTATAGACAAAGCGCCTGATTTTTCAAACAAGTGATTTGATTTCAATCATTCAACAATATATTCATCGCATTGATTTTATTGATCAAGAGAAATTATATTTTACTGGATGAGCTTTTCAACAGATTGGCTATAGCTGGCTTTTTACTCGAAGCATCAGTCATATTTCATCTCTCATAAAAAAACGATCCTTTCGGATCGTTTTTTGTATTTTAGCGATTCAATTACTTTGAATTGTCTGAAATCAATGCCACTTGTTGGGCATAATTTAACAATTTAAGCTTTGAAGCGGCCAACTCTTCCGCAGATGCTTGTCGAGTCACATCACGGTGAAAACGCAATACATGCTGACGCAAAGAATGTGCTTCTGCTGCATTATATGACTTACAGAACTCTTTAATTGCAGGGTCACGTTGTTCAATCATCCGATCAACCCAACGATCAAGCTGTGCAAGCTTTTTAACACCTTGTTTAGGTGTTAAATAAGACAAAATAACAGCCTCATCTTCATTGCGCAAAAGCTTACCAATTCGCTGGAACTGGCGACGACGCGCTTCAAAGGATGTAATTAACTGTACATCCAGCAAAGCTTCAATCAAGCGTTCTTCAACAGGTAAAGATTGAATTTGTTTCTTTGACAACTCTGCGAGTTGCTCACCTAAAGCAGCCATACGTTGTACAGCTTTTTTCTGTTCGGTTTTACTTGCACGCCCTTCTAAAGACTCAAAATCATCTTCAGTAAAACGTTGCGGACGACGTGCCACGATTATTCTGCCTCGTAAAATTTATCTGCAAAAAGTGCTTGAACTTCAGACAAAGCTTTTTCTTCATCTGCACCGTCAATCACTAAACGCAAGGTTGTTCCTTTACCAGCTCCCAGCATAAGTAAAGAAAGGATATTCTTGGCATCAACTAACTTGTCACCCTTACCAATTTGAATAGAGCATTTAAATTTGGTTGTGACTTCGATGAGTTTTCCAGATGCACGCGCATGTAACCCTAATTTATTAATTACGTCAACAGTTGTGTCAATCATGACCAGTGCTTCATTTCTCTATGTAATACTTGAATGGTCCATTTCGACTCAAGAGCCTTCTTCAACCGATCCACAATATAAACCGAACGATGCTGACCGCCCGTACAACCAATCGACACTGTAATATAGTGACGATGGCCTTCCGCAAAAGCAGGCAACCACTTATTTAAAAACTGATAGATGTCTTGATACATCTCATTTGCTTGCTCGCTGGCTTCTAAAAATTTACGCACAGGCTCATCCAAACCCGAATATTTACGTAACTCTAAATCCCAATGTGGATTAGGCAAATGCCTTACATCAAAAACAAAATCTGCATCTAATGGAATACCATGTTTATAACCAAAAGACTGCAAAATTAAAATTAGTTTATCGGACTGTCCCAGTTTGGACAATAAGGTATCTTTTAAATCATGTACACTTTTGTCAGTAGTATCAATATGTACCGTTGCACGCAGTTGAATCGGCAACAATAAATTTTTTTCTTCTTGGATACACTCGTTTAAGCTTTGAAAGCGATTTGAAAGTGGGTGTGGGCGTCGAGATGCACTGAACCGTGAAATCAACTCTTGATCACGGGTTATTAAATAAATGACGTCCACACTGCCATGTCTTTGCAATTGCTGAAAAACATGATCAAAACCCTGTAAGTCTTCTTTGGCACTACGAACATCTACACCCAGCGCCAATAATTCTAAATTATTTTCGCGGTCCAGCTTTTCGACAATTTCAGGAAGCAATGCCAGAGGCAGATTATCAATATAGTAATAACCCAAATCTTCCAGCACCTGCAAAGCAGATGATTTACCTGAACCAGATTGTCCTGTCACGATAAGTATACGCTTCATGGCATAGCGATCCTAAAAGCAAAGTTTATGCAGTATGTTTCACTTGTAAATTGTCAATCAGACGAGTTTTGCCTAATTTCGCTGCAACAAACAATACAACATCTTGGTCGAACTGTTCAACCTTTTGCAGTATTGGGCTACGTGCTTCAACATAATCGACGATCAGCCCTGCATCAGTCAGACTTTTACGAAGATGTGCCAAAACTTCTGCAAGCGCTTTGCCTGCATGTAGTTCTTGCTCAGCTGTGGTCAAGGACTTAAAGATCACCGGAGCCGTTTGACGATCTTGCTCAGATAAATAACCATTGCGAGAACTCAATGCCAAACCATCTTCAGCACGTGCAATTGGTACACCAATCACTTCGATCGCCATATTCAAATCACGAACCAACTGTTTAATCACAGCCAATTGTTGATAATCTTTTTGTCCAAAAAAAGCAAAATTAGGTTGTACGATATTGAATAACTTCGTCACCACAACCGCAACACCATCGAAGTGTCCAGGACGTTGTAAACCACATAAATCATCTGTAATTTCACCCACACTGATATTGGTCAAACGTGGACATTTACCATACATTTGCTCTACAGATGGCGCAAAAACAATATCACAACCCACTTCAGCCAATAGGTGACTATCGTGCTCTAATGTACGTGGATAATTGTCAAAATCTTCATTGGGGCCAAACTGAATCGGATTAACAAAAATACTGACTATAACCACATCGCACAATTTACGCGCTTCACGAACAAGATTTAAATGCCCTTCGTGTAGATTTCCCATCGTTGGCACAAATCCAATGATTTTACGCGCTGAACGAGCAGGATTTAGCGAAGCTGATAATCCTTGGATGGTGGTTTCTGTTTTCATGTTTACAGCTCTACTTGGAAAGTATGTTCTTTCGCAGGGAAAGACTTGTCTTGCACAGCGAGATGATAGGCTTTGAATGCATCTACGATAGCTGTTTCACCTGCTTGCTCTTTCATAAAGTTACGTACAAAACGTGCCACTTTTCCAAAAGTCAAACCCAACATATCTTGTACTACGAGGACTTGACCATCTGTGTCAGCACCAGCACCAATACCAATCACAGGCACATGTGGGAACAATTCAGTAATTTCTTGTCCCATTTGTGCTGGCACACATTCAAGCAGTAATACTGCAGCGCCTGCATCAACCACAGCTTTACAGTCTGCAATCAACTGATCAGCAGCATCACGTGTTTTGGCTTGAAGTTTATAACCACCAAATACATGTACAGATTGCGGTGTGAGTCCTAAGTGTACACATACTGGAATACCATTGCGTGTCAACACTTCTACAGTTTCAGCAAGCCAAGCACCACCTTCGATTTTTACTATCTGCGCACCAGCCTGCATGACAGTTTTAGCATTCACTAAAGCATCATTCAGCGTTGCATAACTCATAAATGGCAGATCACATAAAACAAAAGCGTGCTGATTCGCACGGCGAACTGCGGCAGTGTGATATGCCATGTCCGCGACCGTAACAGGCAAGGTTGAATCATGCCCTTGAATGGTCATCCCTAAAGAATCGCCAATTAAAATAGTATCAATTTCGGCAACTTCCATACCTTTTGCCATACTTGCATCGTAACAAGTCAGGCATGAAAATTTGCGTCCCTGAGTTTTAAATTGTCTTAAATCACTTAGACTGATCATGACGATATCCTCTATCAATGAGAGTTCTTTAGCACATTCAACTGTTCAGTCAGCCCAGCTTTGATCAGCCAGAACAGTTAAAGTTGAATGTTGCACAAGTTCTAGGTTTTGTAGTGATTGCCCCTTCACATTCAACTCAGGATCTAAGTCCAGTAAAGGGATCAGCACAAAATCACGCTGCAAAATACCAATATGTGGTACTGTGAGTCGCTCATTTATAATGTTTTTTTCAGCATAAAGCAAAAGATCTAAATCTAAAGTTCGCTCGCCCCAACGACGTAGACGTACTCGACCTGATTCATTTTCAATCCGTTGCAACTCATTTAATAAATCTAAAGGCGCTAAATGAGTGTCTAATTGAGCAACTGCATTATGATAATGCGGTTGGTCTTGTGGCCCCATGGGTGGACTATGATAAAGCTGAGACACGCGTACTTCACCAAGCTGTCTGAGCTGTTCAACCGCTTCACGCAAGATTTGTTCCGAATCACCCAAATTGCTGCCCAAACCAATGTAGGTTTTATTCATCATTGCGTTGGTCCAAAGATCACTTTCGTTAGATCACGTTGTACACGTCTACGTTTAGTGATTGGATGATCAGCAGTGATTTCACCTTTATTCACGGCTGCTCTGCTATCGCTACGAGCTTTAAAATCATGTGATGTTGCAGATTGAGTTTGACCAGAATGAGCTTTTTGACGAGAACGGCGACTACGAGACTCCTGCTCTTTGACCAAAGGCTCAATTTGTGTTGAGTTGGTTTTGAGTTCTTCAGCAGGCACAACATCAGCTGTTTTTTTACGGGTCTTGGCACGCTGACGATTATAGCTACTGATTGCACGTTCTTTTTCATCAGTAGACATGACTTGGTAAGCTTCCCACCATGCCCCCATTCCGTTTGTCGTCGAATCACCAGACTTTTCTCTTAACAATAAAAAGTCAAATCCAGCACGGAAACGAGCATGTCCAGAGAGTGCCTCAATCTGTTGTGGTTTTGGGCTTAACAAACGTGTTTGCATTTCCCAAACTTCACGGATAAAAGTTTCCGCAAAACGAGGAATAATCGTACGAGTGGCTTGACGTTTAAGTACATCCAGACCTGCTTGTGCACGAGCTTCTGCTGCGACCACACCCTTTGCTTGATAGAACTCGCAACGTGCTAAGAAATTATTCCAAAGTAATACTGCATAGAAAAATGCAGGATTAATGGTTTTACCAATCTGTATGCGTTGATCGGTATTTTTCGCGGCACGTTCAATAAATTCAGTAATTTCAGGGCTAATATCGGCAAACAGTTGTTTCCAAATACCAAATTCGATCAACATCGGCATCACTCGATGTAAATGCCCCATGGTGAATAATTTTTGTGATTCATCGTATAAGCGATGCGGAGAAACATCACGCAATAATTGCGTCATTTCCTGGGTAAAAATTTTTAGAATTTTAGGATCAATACTGAAATTTAATTTTGCTGCAAAACGCAGTGTACGCAACATACGTACAGGATCTTCTTCAAAACGTAGTGCTGGATCACCCAGTAATCTTAAAGTTTTGGTTTTTATATCATCGATGGCATTACAAAAATCCAGAACTTCACCTTTCCGTGGTTGATAGTACATGGCATTAATTGAAAAATCTCGGCGGGCAAAATCTTGCTCGATGGTTCCCCAATTGTTATCCCTTAAAATCATCCCTTGAGCTGAAGTTATAGCTTTTTTCGGCGGTGCTCGAAATGTTGCCACTTCGATCAATTCACGGCCTGAATAAACATGTGCCAGTTCAAAGCGTCGCCCGATAATTCGGCAACGGCGACCAAATACTTCTTTGACCTGTGAAGGCGTAGCATTGGTCACAGCATCGAAGTCTTTCGGATTTAACCCAAGCATTAAATCACGCACACCTCCACCGACTATATAAGCTTCATAGCCAGCTTTGGTTAAAGAATCAATAACATCTAAAATGGAAGAAGGTAATTGAGCGGTGGATAATCCACACTTTGACGCACGCAAAGTTTGCAAAAGACACTGTCTCCTACGTCAGGACGTAAAAATCATAATTGTGCTAATCATATCGCTTACACAGCTAAAGGGCAATTTGATTCTCGCAATCTTCACTTGAAATTGTGCTCAGAAAATAGTTAATTTAAGTTTTTAACCATGCATGCTTTTTTAACACTGCTTCATTTCAGATCAATGACGCTTTGATCCACGTTAGGAATTCAGTTCTACGCATCATAATCCAAGTTGGCTTCGATTTTTCTCAAAAAGTGCAGGCCCGATTCCTTTGACCTTTTTTAAATCTTCTATGCTTTGGAACTTACCATATTGATCTCGATACTCAATAATGGCTTGTGCTTTCTTCGCACCAACACCACTCAATTGCTGTAACTGCGTGGCAGTTGCACTATTTAAACTTATTTTGCTGCCTATCTGAGATGATGACTGAGCTAAATTCATCTTTGCTTTGTCTTTCGCACTAGATTTGGATATTTGAGTCGTATCAGGGCGTGAAAGATAGTAGTTGTCATCTACTTTTTTTAACTGAGCATCCTGCGCTTGCTGTTCCGCTTTCCATTTTAAATAAGCACGATCAAATTGCTGTGCCTGAGATGCGACGGGCAGGCACAATAGCAATATTGAGAGCGCTATAAAAAAGCTATATTTATTTAACTCAGCTACATAATTTAGTAATTTTTCAATGCAACTCATGATATCCCTGATGTTGTAATTTTTGCTTTGCTTGATCCCACAATTGATCCATTTCAGCCAAAGTCATTTCTTCTATTTTTTGTTTTTAGAATTGATTTGTTGTTCAATATAAGCAAAGCGTGATTTAAATTTAAAAATGGTGGTTAAAAGTGCCATTTCGCTAGAGACATTGAGTTTACGCCCAACATTGATTAAAGAAAATAAACAATCACCAAATTCTTCAACTATTTTTTCAGACTCACCTAATTGCATAGCTTCTTCAAACTCAGCCAACTCTTCTTTGACCTTATCGTAAGCTTGCGCAACATCTGGAAAATCAAAACCCACTTTTGCTACATTTTTTTGGATTTGTTCTGCTTGAGATAATGCTGGACCATGTTTTACATCATCCAGTCGAGACTGAACTTTACCCTGCTTTTCCTGTTTTTTAATATCTTGCCATAATGACGATACTTGTTCTGGGGTTAAATTTTCAAATTGTTGCTTTTGAAATACATGTGGATGGCGTCTAATTAATTTCTGGCAAATCGCTTCAACAACATCATCGAAATCAAACGCACCTTGCTCACTGTACATCTGCGACTGGAACACCACTTGAAGCAGTAAATCCCCCAATTCATTTTTTATCTCATCAATATTTCCAGAACGCACGGCCTCTTCCACTTCATAAGCTTCTTCAATCGCAAATTGAGTTAGGCTTTCTGGGGTTTGTTCACGATCCCAAGGACACTCTGTACGTAACTGTTTCATGATGGCTAATAACTGTTCCATTTTATGTCCTTTAAGATCAATAACAAATGACTGTACAACGCTTGTTGTTGTGAATATTTTATGTTCAACTCTTTGCAATCAAAAAATAAAATTGAAGGATGTTGCAATGAGCCAAAGTATATTCATTAGTGGGGCAGCACAAGGCATTGGTGCTGCAATCGCACGTCTATTCTATCAACAAGGTTATCAAGTTGGTATTTATGATATCAATGAAGTACAGGCTCAGGCATTAGCAGATCAATTGGGGCATAACGCCAAAGCTGGAAAATTGGATGTTCGTGATTATGCACAATGGCAAAATGCATTAGCGGAATTTTCTGAGTGGGCTCAAGGCTTAAATATTTTAGTCAATAATGCGGGTATTCTTTATTCAGGTGATTTTGAAAAAACAGACATTCAAGCACATCAAAGCACGATTAATATCAATGTGAATGGCGTGCTCAATGGTTGCCATGCTGCATTTCCATACATTAAAGAAGCTAAATTTGCTCGTGTCATCAACCTTTCCTCAGCATCAGCCATCTATGGGCAGGCTGATTTAGTTTCCTATTCAGCCAGCAAATTTGCTGTACGTGGAATCACTGAAGGTTTAGATATTGAATGGCAAAAATACGGTATTCGTGTTCTTGATGTTATGCCTCTTTTTGTTCAAACATCCATGGTCAAGGATATGGATTCTGGTGCGATTCAAAATATTGGTGTCAGTCTTTCTCCGCAAGATGTTGCAGAACAGGTATTTGCTCAAGTGAAAGCCAAAGGTACACTTTTCACAGCGACACATCGCCCAGTGGGATTAAAGACCAAGATCATGTTTACACTTTCTGCAATTAGCCCTCAATTTATCAATCGCTTGAGTAATTTAATCCTTACACGAAAGTCTAAAAGTTGAGTTGCATAAAATTAAAAACGGATCAAACCATTTTGATTAACCATTTCAATATATTCTTGCAAGAAATAAGTGTATCTAATGAACCTAAATTCGATATAAAAATCTTGATAAAATATGATACTCGGAAACGTCATCCGCAACTGTTTGAGGCAGGACTACTTCTATAAGATATTGTTTCTACGACTGATTAAATATATTGCTGGTGGTTGACGAGTTTTGCGGTGAGCAGCGATACCGCTGCGCAAGGTGGTTGCCCTTGCGGAGCTTCGCTCCTCATCCCGAAAGAAAAGTAGGGCTAGCCGCAGGCTGATGCTAAAGTTGCATCAAAATTCTGCAAGACTCCGCAGAGTTTTATTTTTTTCAATAGATTAAAGATGTGGTTGCGTCGAACTCACGTTAATTAACCTAATATGTTTAGTTCCCTTGAACCAAACGGCGTGCACTGATAATCCCTGGTTGTTGCTCCAAACGAGCAAGCAAGCGAGACAATTGCGCCAAGCCTTTAACCTCAATCAATAATTTCATGTTCGCAATACCATCTGCTTCTGAAATCGTATTGACTTGGCGAATATTGATTTGGTCAGAGAAAATCACTTGAGTTAAATCTTTGAGTAAACCACGACGATCATAGGCTTCTACAACGATTTGAACACTTTGCCCACGCGTCGGTTGCATTTCCCAATCAGCTTCGACTGCACGGTCAGGTTCTAACTTGATCATCCGCATATAATCAGGACAAGCAACTTTATGGATACTTACACCACGATTTAAGGTGATATAGCCTGCAATCGACTCACCATGAACAGGTTGGCAACATTGCGCAATATGCAATTCAACATTATCCAAGCCATCAATTAAAATACCGTGTGCAGACAATGTATGGCTTGCACGTGGATTTAATGTAGGTTTCAGTACAAGTTCTGGTTCATCCTGATCCAAATGCATATGGCGGTTGACTTGATTAATCAACGCATGAAGACTGATATCACCACTGACCAGTGAAACCAAAATATCATCGCCAGATTTCACATTGAAGTGATTACAGTAATCGCTTAAATCAATACTTTTTGGATGAATCGCTAAACGTGAAAGCTCTTTATTTAACAGCTCACGTCCAACTTCCAAGTTCTTACTACGGTCTTGTTGTCTAAACCAATGACGAAGTTTATCTCGTGCACGAGCAGTCTTGATATAGCCCAGTGAATTGACCAACCAATCACGGTTTGGCTCACGGTCTTTTTTGGTTAAAATCTTAACCTGTTCACCCGTCTTCAAGGTATAAGTCAATGGTACATAACGTTGATTTACTCGTGCTGCATAGCACTTGTTACCGACTTCTGTATGCACATGGTAGGCAAAATCGAGCACTGTAGAGCCACGAGGTAACTCTTTAATATCTCCATCACGGCTGAAGACATAGATCTTTTCAAAACCCTCAAAATCTTGGATTTGTTCAAAATCTTCAGTTTCATCTTCATTAGGATGTGCACTGGTTTCAGTCCGTTCCTGATAATGTTCCAATACCGCACGTAAAGAATGTAGACGATGATTAAATGAATAATCTGTCGTTTTAGAACCTTCTTTATAATTGAAATGTGAACATACCCCAAGTTCCGCTTCTTCATGCATTTCTTTGGTACGAATCTGAATTTCCAAAGATTTGTTTTCAGCAATTACAGCCGTATGCAATGAACGATAACCATTGGCTTTCGGGTTGGTAATATAGTCATCAAACTGATGCGGAATATGACGCCAAATTTGATGAACGATGCCCAGAGCGTGATAACACTCAGCAACCGATTTGACCAATACCCGTAAAGCACGGATATCATAGAGTTGATCAAAGCTTAGATTTTTACTCTTCATCTTCCGATAGATTGAGTAAATATGCTTCACCCGCCCTGATATTTCAGCTTCAATATCATGGTCAGCCAGTTCGCTTTTAAGTTTTTCCACCACGAATTGAATATATTGCTCTCGTTCTAAACGCTTTTCATTCAATAATGAAGCAATTTCTTTATAGCGTTCTGGTGCCAGATAACGGAAAGCGAGATCTTCCAACTCCCACTTTAACTGAGCAATCCCCAGACGATGCGCCAATGGAGAGTAGATGGTTAAAATCTCTCGTGCAACACGCTCTTGGCGTTCTTTAGAAGAATGCGCCAATTCACGAAGTGCAAAAGTACGTTCAGCCAATTTAATCAACACCACACGAACATCTTCTGTGACAGAAATCAGCATCTTATAAATGCCTGTCAAATGCTCACGTTGATTGTTATTAAAATGATCTTCTAAACGTTTATTTTTTTCAATCAGTTCAGACAGTTTACCCATTGCCAAAGTGCCTTTGACAAGATTGTAAACCTGTTCCCCACACTGCTGCTGAATTTCCTCTAAAGTGGTGAGATCTTCACGCACACTACGATAAAGCACTGCTGCTGCCAGTGTGTCTTCATCGACATGCAAGTGTGCAAGAATATCTGCCATCCCAATACCCGTAGCAAAGGTATTGGTTCGTGAATTTACTGTGGTCGCCAATTCTTTTTGTAATACTAATTGCGCGACTTCTTCTAACTGCTTTAGTTCAGCACCGTCTAAAATTCCACGCACTCGATCTAGCCAAGTTGCTAGTGCTTGTTGCGCTTCATCGGCATGCTCAACAGTCGCTTCCTCTGATAACTCATTGAGCTGATCAGGAAGTTGCTCACGTACTGTGACCATACCCTACTCCTATAACTCTATATTTCATTATAAATCGTTTATCTCTAATTTCTTTTCAAATAAGGCAATGATTCAACATGTCCAGTATGTGTAAACATATCCATCACACCTGCCTTTTTTAGTTGATAACCGTGTTGCACCAAGATCCCAGCATCCCTTGCCAAAGTCGCTGGATTACACGATACATAAACGATTCTTTTTGCACCAAACTTGGGGAGATAATGCATGACTTGTTCTGCCCCAGCACGAGGTGGATCAATCAATAATGCATCAAATCCTTGATTTGCCCAAGAATAATGCGAAAAGTCTTTTGTTAAATCTTGTGAATAGAATTTAACATTGCTGATACGATTGTTCAGTGCGTTTTCTGTACCACGCTTCACTTCCCTCCACCGCAACCACCTTGCCTGTGTCACCCACACATTTTGCCAGCGGAAGAGAAAAATTACCTAAGCCACAAAAAAGATCTAAAACTTTTTCACCTTGCTTTAACTCAAGCAAATCACATGCCAGTTTGACCATTTGCGGATTTACTGTCGGATTAACTTGGGTAAAATCGGTAGGATTAAACGCAAAATCAACATCAAATTCATTTAAACGATAATGTAAATACATTTCTGCATCAGCATCATCGACCCTATGAACACTTTCAACACCCGCAGGTTGCAGATACAGTTGCCATTGCTTCTGTAACGCATATTGTTGCAATAGGTTGACATCATGCTGTTTTAATTTTTCAGTATGGCGAACCAATAAAGAGATTTCACCATCCCCTTTGGCTAATTCTATATGACCAATACTACTTTTGCCTTTTAGACTTTCGAGTAATGCCTTAATTTCAGGTAAGGCTTGATCGAGTTGGATATCTAAAATTTTACAGGTCTGGATTTCAGTGAGATGATTACTTTGAGCCTCACGAAAGCCCATAAGTAACTTGTTTGACTTAGGCAAAAACCGCACACCGATTCGAGCTTTATGACGATAATCAACACGTGTTGAGCGCAGCGGTGACAACCATTGCGCTGGCTCTAAACCGGCAAAATGACTGAGATGAGATTTTAATACATCCTGTTTTAAGCGAATTTGCTCATCAGGATGAATGTGTTGCATATTACATCCACCACATGACCCAAAATGCGGGCAAATGGGTTCAATACGATAGGGGTTGGGCTCACTTAGTAATTCAATACTGTCAGCTTCTTCAAGTTTTGAAACTTGGCGTGTGATTTGAGCTTTAACGGTTTCACCAGGCAATGCATAGCGAATAAAAACTTTTTTACCTTGTTTTTCCGTTGGGTGGGAAAACTCAGCCCCATCATAATGTGCAATCCCTCGCCCCTCATGTGACAATCGTTCAACTTTAAAAACATATTGAGGAAGTTGAGATGGTCGAGGTTTGGCTCTATGCTTCAAAGGAATACCTAATTGGGTGTGGAGGAAAAATCTGCCTGAGTAAATTCAGTAAGTTGTGACATTTCACGCCAGACATTTAAAAACTCATTTTGCTGAGGCTGTCCTTGTAAATAATGAATCGAAGCTTGAATCCACAAGCGGTGATCTTGCAAAGTAATCTGTCCTTTTAACAGAGACCAACGCAAGTAAATCAACCACGTATTTAAAACATCGCCCTCACAATAACCGGTCAATTTTAGCCATTGTTGGGTCTTCACATATTCAGGGACAAAATAACCTGAAATACCACGTTTGCCGGGATAACCAAGCAAATGAGCAACATCATCCAATTTCTGAAAATGACGCCCATTAAACATGGCCATCACATCCATTAAATCAACATGACGGTTGTGGTATCGGTTCTGGTAGTTATTATACCTTTTTTGCGTGTCAATCTCACCTTGATCGAACAAACTTGGTGCAGATAATCCGTGATACATTGAACGGAATAAAATCACAGGTAAATCAAACTGTGAGCCATTCCAACTCACTAAAGTCGGATGACGCTTATCAAAAATAGATAAAAATTTTTGTAAAATCTCAGCTTCTGTATAAAGCTCACGGCTAAAAGAAAAGAGCTTCATCGCCCCATTTTCATCAATCCATAAACCAGAAATGCAGACGATTTCATGCAAAGCTAAGCGTTGAAAATCCATACCTGATTCTTGACGGCGTAACTTGGCAAGTGCTTGCTCTAAATCATCTTCAGCTAAGTCCAATCCATACAAATGCGCCCCAGATTTAAGATCTGTAAGGGTTTCAATATCAAAAACTAAAACAGGAAGACGCATATAACTTACTCAATTACTTTCTAGTGATCATGAAATCATGGATCGACTTAAAACCATTATTCATCATCTTCAACAGAGAATAAACCTGTAGATAAATAACGATCACCACGATCACACACGATACATACAATCACAGCATCTGGATTTTCTTCTGCAATTTTTACCGAAGCCCACACCGCTCCACCAGAAGATGTTCCTGCGCTAATACCTTCCTGACGTGCTAAACGGCGAGCCGTTTTTTCCGCTTCAATTTGTGGAATATCCATAATTTGATCAACACGCTTCGGATCAAAAATCGTCGGTAAATATTCTTGTGGCCAACGGCGAATCCCAGCAATGTTTGAACCTTCAGAAGGCTGCAAGCCAATAATTTGAATCTCTGGATTTTGTTCTTTTAAATATTTTGAAATACCCATAATCGTGCCTGTTGTTCCCATAGAACTCACGAAGTGGGTAATTTTACCTGCTGTTTGCTGCCAGATTTCTGGTCCAGTGGTCAAGTAGTGTGCTTCTACATTATCTGGATTACCAAACTGATTAAGAACCAAACCTAGGCCTTCAGCTTGCATTTGCAAAGCCATATCTCGTGCAGCTTCCATATTCGGCGCTTCAATCAATTCTGCACCATAAGCACGCATCGCGTCCTTACGCTCCTGACTTGAATTGCCTGGCATGATTAATTTCATTTTATAACCACGCATGGCAGCGACCATCGCCAATGCAATCCCTGTATTTCCACTTGTCGCTTCGATCAACGTATCACCAGGCTTGATTTGACCACGCTGTTCAGCTTTCATAATCATGTTATAAGCTGGGCGATCTTTTACCGAACCAGCAGGGTTATTCCCTTCTAGTTTAGCCAGTACTGTTGATTGAGTATGACTTGCCAAACGCTGTAGACGTACTAGTGGTGTTTTCCCAACATAGTGATCTAACAAAAATTCGTCGGCTAAGAAATCAGATTGTGTGTTACTCATGGACTGCACCTATATTGAGGTGGGCATATTGTATGAAAAAATAAATGTCACTGCACATCTTTCCATTTGATTTTTACGAGAATGATCAAACTAAATCCATTCTAAATCACTCAAATGAATTGAAGAAAAAAATTCTTTATCCAATAAAATTAAATAGATATAAAAAATTCTTCGAGACTTAGAATTAGAAGTGATAAGGTTATCTTTAAAACAGCATAGCTGGAACGCAATTTGCAAGATTTTTAATCATATTGTCATGCAGGATCATTAAAGCATGTTAATATCTTGCGCATGGTCAATGAGTTGCTGGAACCATGTCGAATTTCAATAAAAAGCTCTTTAAACGTTTAAAACTCAATCACGCTTATGGTCAACTCATTGCGTTAATTTTCGTGCCGATTATGATTTTGGCATGTGTCGGAACAGCACTTGTACTTTCAGAAACATCTGCGGCGGCAAAGTCTAAACAACGCTTTCAAGCCATTGCCATATTAAGTCGTTACCAATATACCGCTGAACAACTCACAGCCGTGATGGAACAAAGTCCACTACAGCACACCAAAGCTGAAAATATTTTACAAAAAATGTTTAATGAAAAACATTTACTCAGTGCGGCGATCTTAGATGGAAATAACGTCAATCATCTAAGTGTTGGTTATCAAAACCAACGTGAATGGCCTAAGATTCCCAAAACGGGCACTTTTTTTGGACCTATTCATAACAAATACAATAATATTTACGGGATTAAACTGAATCCTGTCGATCAGACTCAAAATATGTGGTTGGTGATCGAGCTAGATAATCAACCCTTAGAAATCTCACATTATCGCGTCATGATTGTTCTGATTACGACTGCGCTACTGACTTTACTTTTGCTTTTATTGTGTTTGAATTTTTATTCACGTCGTTGGATTGCCCCGATGTATGAAATTCGGATGCAATTACAGCGTTTGAATGCAGATACGCTTGATCAACATATGGTGATCAACAGTACAGGCGAGTTACGTTTATTACAACGGGACATTGCCAATGTCGTTAAACGCCTGCATTTCAGTTTTTTAGAACTCAAAGAACACACTGAACAAACTGAAGATGATTTAAGACGTACTTTAGATACCTTAGAAGTTCAAAATATTACCTATAAACAAGCACGTGATCAGGCCATTTTATCAAATCAGGCAAAATCTGTATTTCTTGCGAACATCAGCCATGAATTAAGAACACCCTTGAACAGTATTGATGGCTTCATTCATCTCATGCTACGTCAGGATAATCTAAGCAACGATCAAAGTTTATATTTGCAAACCATTCGAAAATCTTCTGCACATTTACTGGCATTGATCAACGATGTTCTCGACTTTTCTAAAATTGATGCTGGAAAGCTAGAACTTGAAACCGCACCGTTCGATCTTGAAGAAGCAATTTTCGATGTGATGGATATGCTGTCTCCATTAGCAGCACAAAAACATATTGAAATGGCGTTCTATTTTGCCGATAACGTGCCAAAGCACGTGATTGGCGATGCCTTACGTTTTAAACAAGTGCTAACCAATTTAATTTCCAATGCCATTAAATTCACCCCCGATGGTGAAATTATCGTTCGTGCTCGCATGGAACATGATGATATTGGACAATGCTTACTGCATTTTAGCGTACAGGATAGTGGTATTGGGCTCAGTGGTACAGACCGTAAAAAACTATTTGAATCATTCTCGCAAGGCGATGCATCTGTTACCCGTCAATTTGGTGGTACAGGTTTAGGATTGGCTATTTCTAAACAACTCGTTCACTTAATGGACGGTCAAATAGGTTTTGAAGATAACCAAGAACGTGCACCAACAGAAAAAGGCTCAACATTTTGGTTCACTGCCATGTTGACGACCAATGAAAATGAAGAGATTGTTCATCCATCCTTTAAAGATTTAAATGTGGTGTCCTTCTTGGCTCACCCAGCCACAGCCAATGTTTTACGTCACTATTTAGAAAATTATCAAGTTCAACATACTGAAGCACAATCCATTTTAGACTTATTTAGTCGCCTGAACGGTTTAGCTAAGGATATTGAAAATACATGGTTGATTGTCGATCACAGTGGCGATACTGAAGCATTATTAAAAGAGATTCGTGGTCGTTATCAAGGACATCTTGCCGTTTATGGTTATCAGATGTCACTCGACCCGAATATGTTAAATGAGTATATGGCTCGTCCATTATACCAACCACTTAGCCGTAGCTCAGTGATTCAACTACTCAGTAACAAACCAATCTTTGAACAAGAACAACATAAAGACTTTAAAGGTCAAGACTTACATATCTTGGCGGTTGATGATCATTTACCCAACTTAATTGTACTCGAAGCACTTCTCGGTGAACTGAATGTAAAAACCACTAAGGCGCAAAGTGGTCAAGAAGCGCTCACCATTATTCAGCAAGCTGTTGAACAAGGTTCAAAGCCTTTTGATTTAATCTTCATGGACATTCAAATGCCTGTCATGTCTGGGATTGATACCACACGTGCTATTCGATCATTAGAATCAACTTTAGATGGCATGCGTATGCCAATTATTGCCTTAACCGCGCACGCCTTGGCAGATGAAAAGCAGAAATTACTTAAAGTTGGCATGGATGATTATGTCACCAAACCGATTCAAATCGAACAAATTATTCAAATCCTCACCAACTGGACATCTGATAAATTTATTCAACATCAACAACCTGTTGAAAATACAATTTATATTGAAGCTTTTGATACAGATATTCTCGACTGGAAACAAAGTCTTAGCTTAGCTGCCAACAAAGAGGATCTTGCGCAAGATCTTTTAAAAATGCTGGTCGATAGTTTCCCAACTGAATTGGATGAAATTGCACAGCTGATCGAGCTGGAGGACTTCCCCCAACTTGAACATGTCTTACACCGTTTATATGGTGCGACCCGTTATGTTGGTACGCCAAAATTACAACGTGTAACAGGTGAGTTTGAACAGTTTATTTCAACTTTACGTAAAGAACGTCGTAAAGCAGATGAGACATTTATTCAAGATGTGATACAACGTTTGGATGATCTGCAATTGGTAATTCATGAAGTCGAAACTGCGGCGCAGCAAATCTTAACGACTTAGAACTCACTTTCAACCATCTTGAATCGCTGAATACTGTGCGATAGAGCAAAATATCTGGAGAGTTGGACATACAAAGGTGGCCTGCGTCTCCAGTGAATTGACCGATGTATAGCATTTCTGTGACTGCACTGTCATGTAACTCCTTCCCCCACATGCTATGCTGATGATCAAGGAAAATATGAGTCAAGATCATGGCACTATTACATATAGAAAAAAACAATGGTATTGCTACAGTTTCATTAAATCGCCCAGACAAGCGCAACGCTATGAGCTTTGCCTTACTTCGAGAGTTAGTCAAAGTCGCTCAAAAAATCAAAAAAGATCGAAGTATTCGTGTGGTGATTTTGACGGGTGAAGCCAACGTTTTTAGTGCGGGTATTGATTTAGCTGATTTAAATAGTCCTAAAAACACTGCGTTTGCAGCTTGGGAACTGATTAAACCTGGGCAGAGTCTGTTTCAAAAAGCTTTTTTAATTTGGCAAGAGTTACCAGTTCCAGTTATCGCAGCGATTGAAGGATTTTGCTTTGGCGCAGGTATGCAACTTGCCTTGGCTGCAGATATTCGTATTGCCCACCCTGAGACCAAAATGTCAATTATGGAAAGCCGTTGGGGGCTTGTACCAGATATGGGGCTTACTCGTTCTATCAAAGGTGTGATCGGGATTGACTTAGCCAAAGAGCTCACACTGACTGCACGCATTTTTGATGGTCACTATGCCAAAGAAATCGGTTTGATTACTCATCTAGACAGTTCGCCTTTAGAAAAGGCTCAAGCAATCGCTGAAGAGATGTTACAACGCTCTCCTGATGCATTGATGGCAGCCAAACGTGTTTTAGATGCCATGGAACATGAACCCCAAAAAGCGCTACGTTTAGAAAAGATTTGGCAGTTAAAATTACTTTTGGGTAAAAATAGTCAAATTGCGCGTAAAAAAGACAAGAATCCTGAAGTACAATTCTTACCACGCCAATATAAATAGTTTAAAAACATTTCTTTACAACGCTTGAGTAATAAAATGAATGTTGATCGTAGTATTAAAATTGCATTTCTAGGTATGGGTCTTATGGGAAGCCGAATGGCGACTCGATTAATACAGGCTGGCTTTCACGTTGCGGTTTGGAACCGAACCACAACCGCATGTGATGCTTTGATTGATATGGGTGCTTATCCATTAAAGCTGGAACAAATTGCTGAATATCCGCTCATTCTGACTTGTCTCGCTGACGATCAAGCTGTGCAAACCGTTTATCAACACATTGAACCTTACTTACAAGCTGAACAGGTCATTGTAGATTTCTCAAGCTTATCTGTAGCGACCACCCAAAAACTTGCCAGTCTAGCAGCGAATAAACAGGTGATTTGGATTGATTCTCCTGTTTCGGGTGGTACAGCAGGCGCTGAAAACGGCACGCTGGTGATTTTTGCAGGTGGTCATCGAGAAACCATTCAAGACCTGAGCTTAGTCTATAACGTTCTTTCACAACGAGTGACCTGTATGGGCGAATCAGGTACAGGACAAGCAACCAAAATATGTAATCAATTGATCGTTGCTGCCAACAGCACACTGATTGCTGAAGCCGTCGCTCTTGCCGCTCAGGCAGGTGTAGATACTGCGCTACTCGCTCCTGCATTAGCGGGTGGATTTGCTGACTCAAAACCGTTCCAAATTCTCACACCACGTATGGCAAGTCACACGTTTGAACCCGTGCAATGGAAAGTACAAACCTTGTCAAAAGATCTCAACAATGCAGTTCAATTGGCACAACAATTTGATCTGGCGATTCCAGTTGCCCAACGTGCCCTAGATCAGCTACAAGATCACCAAAGTAAAGGCTTTGCAGAAGCAGATTTGGCAACTGTAATCCATCAAGTTGAAAAAACATAAGTTTGTCGAGCATGGGGATAAACGTAAAAATAAGTTGAAAAATAATCTATTACCTACTACATTGAAGATGAGCGCCAAAATAGAGCAAGGAAGACGATTATGACTAAACTCGCAGTAAACCTATCGATGATTTTTACTGAAGTCCCACTCATTGAACGTTTTGCTTTGGCTCATCATCACGGCTTTAATCATATAGAAATTCAATTTCCTTATGAGTTAAGCATTGAAGAAATTCAAGCACAATTAGAACAATATGACTTACATATTTGCTTAATCAATGCCCCTGCTGGCGATTTGATGCAAGGTGGCAATGGGCTTGCAGGCGTACCCGGTAAAGAGCTTGCATTCCATCAAGCTTTAGAACAAGCACTTGAGTATGCAGATGCACTCAACATCCCCAATGTGAATATATTAGCGGGTAAACAGCCTGAAGATGCAGATTTACTCCCCTGCTTAAATACTTTGGCAAACAACCTCAAACTTGCTTGCCATATGTTGTCTGAATACGACATTCAACCAGTTTTTGAAATGATCAATGGAACAGACATGCCTCGCTTTCTAGTGCAAAATATTGCCCAAGGGCAAGAAATGTTAGAAGCGGTGCAACACCCTGCTTTAAAAATGCAGTTTGACTGCTACCATATGGCAATGATGGGTGAAGACGTTCTTCCTGCTTTGTAAGAAAATATTGACTGGATTGGACATATTCAATTTGCAGATTGCCCAGGTCGTCATGAACCAGACACCGCTCAGATTGATTATTCATCAATTTTTTCATGGTTAAAACAAAGTGGTTACAATGGCTTTATTGCCGCGGAGTACAAACCACAATCTCATTCAAATCAATCTTTTGCATGGAAAGAAAAATACTTTTCAAATAATCATAGCTATTAATTGAACAATTTCCTGCATCAATACAAGCACGTGATAACTGTATTTTTTAGACAAAAGTGCTATATTAGAAGATGAGATATTTTCTGGAAAATATACCTTATATGAATTTAGAACCATCGCCCAGCGCTTCTAATTCTCACGAACTTGCAATGAACATTCAAAATCAAGATGTACAGACCTGTTTAAATGTCGTACAAGAAGCACTACTTGATGTAAAAGCCAAAGATATTATTCAACTTGATGTCAGCAAAATCAGCAATGTGGCAGATGCCATTGTTATTGCGAGCGGCACATCAACACGTCATGTGAAAGTACTTGCTGACAATGTTGCTGAAGAAGCACGTAAAGCAGGTTTTCGCCCTATCGGTGTTGAAGGTGAAAGAGATGCTGAATGGATTCTGATCGACCTCGGTATCGTGGTTGTTCATGTTATGCTTCCAACAGCACGTAAATTTTATGACTTGGAAAGCCTATGGCGTGCAACACCTGAAAGTGTAGCCTAAGCTTCCATTTATGAAAATACGAAAAAAAAAGCGACTTCATGTCACTGCTGTCCCACAAATATCACAAGAAGAACCTCAGTTGAGGTTCTTCTTGCTTTAACCACTTTTTATCTGGCAAAAATAAATATTTCAGCAATTTTCTTTCAAATAAATTCACCTGAATAATTCTTAATAATCTTTGAACACTCCATCCTTCCTGTGCCATA
>WNDP01000075.1 GCA_009912575.1 Acinetobacter bereziniae | reverse complement strand
ATCAATTTTCTGACAAATTCTCTCAAATAAACTTCGAGTAATTTAAACCAATCAATCAATGATAATATTTCGATCAATCAATCAGTAAAAATCCACACAAGTTGTTCTTCATATTCTCTTAATGATCTTCTTCATGCTTCGTCAGCATCAAGCTAGGTCGGCTATATTACTCTCTATCTCTAGAAAGTCAACTGGGATTTCAAATTATTTTCAAACTTTCTTTCTAAAACCCAACTTAATCAATTCAATCAACTCATTGTTTTATCAGAAGTTTTAATCTTCATCACCGCCGATGGATGTGCATTCTACAGCATTCCCAATCCAACACAACCCCCTTTTTTAATTATTTTAATTGTTCGTACAAATATTGTCCGTTAATCAAATTTATTCACACTTTTTAATCAAATTTGCTTTAATACATATGCAATAACTGCTGTTAGAATACGATGATGTCTTTAATATAATTTATCGACTATTTTTACTTTAAGAATATTTCAAGGAATTCTATGCGTCCTTATCATGCACTTTGGGCTTGTTTACTCAGCATTGGTCTGACGAGCCATGTATTTGCTCAAGAAGAATTATCTACTCAAGAAAATTCTAACAATGCTGTTGATTCTGTTTCGGCTGATAAGTTGTCTCAAGAGAATTCTTCTGATCCAGCAATGTCTAAGCACCCAAGAATTGAAGCACTTAGAGAGCTGAAGAACATTACAAAAAATGATTTAAAAGTAAATGCAAATGCTGCTCAACCAGATGCTGTAAAAGACCCACTACAACCGTTAAACCTTGAGATTTATGCATTTAACGATATGATCGACCGTAATGTCGCTCGACCAGTGGCCGTTCAATACAAACAAAAAGTTCCTGAAGATGTACGCTCTTCATATAGTCTGTTTCGTAAAAACTTAAGCGAACCGTGGAATGCCGTTAATCAGCTTGCTCAAGGTCGTTTTAAGCGTGCAGCTAAATCATTGGGTCGTTTTACACTGAATACTGTTACTTCTTTAGGTCTAGCAGACCCTGCAACTCGTTTAGGTTTATCGACTGAAGAAGAAAGTCTAGGAATTACACTTGGCTATTATGGTGTACCGAGTGGTCCTTATCTCATGTTACCTGTCTTAGGATCAAGTACACTTCGCCACTCTGTAGATTACGTTGCTGAAAGCTATGCAAACCCAATTAGCTATCCAATGGATGATAATCATCAAACAGGTTTAATTTGGGGAAATCGTGTTTTAGGCGGGATCAATACGCGTTCTAAACTATTAGATGTTGAAAATGTATTGCAAGGTGATCGCTATTCAGCAATCCGTGATATTTATTTACAGCGTCTTGCTTTCCAAATCGCTGAGAAAAAAGGTGGTGGTCAAGAAGCCGTTTCTTTCGTAGACGATGATGACAATGACACTTCTACCGATACAGGTGCAGACAAATAATCACAATATTTTGTTAAACTTAATTGCTAGTAATCACCATTCTTTTACTAGCAATGTGTTGTCATCTATAGTAAATCTAATAGATGACACTTTTATCTTTCTTCAGGATCATTCATTTCTTCTATGTATTTCATTCAACCCAGTCGCCAGATTTCAAGCTTAGAACAAGTATTAAATACGCTTCCAAGCTTGCAGATGATTACCATTGAAGAGATTCATCTTTATGATCCGACCAGAATCGCGATTGCAGATGTACATGATTTTCTAGAATATCAATGGGCATTACCAACTATTGTCATTGCACAAGAGAACGAAGGTGCTGAGCTTTCCCAAGCATGGGAGCTCGGTGCGCTTGCAGGTTGGATCTGGACCAAGCTTCCTAGCAACCTTGAAGGTTCACTCTTTAAGATTGATGCCCAATATAAACGAAACCAAGATAGTCGTGATCTACCCTCTGCTGCAGAATTACAAAAAAAACTTCTTCCCAATCCGATAGAACTTCAAAATTATAAAGTTGAAACACTGTTCCAGCCTTCAGCGTACTTATCTGGTGATTGGTATGACTACTGGAAAATCAGTGATAAAGAAATTATGTTCTATTTGGCCGATGTTTCAGGTCACGGTGTAACCAGCTCTTTATTAACATCTTGGATGGCTGCCTTTCATGGACGTTCTAAAACACCGAGAGAGTTAATTAAGAAGCTTAATGGCATGCTGGTCCAAGAAAATATTGAAAAACATATCACCATGCTAGCAGGTATTCTCAACATTGAGACACATACATTAAAATGGTCAAGTGCTGGGCATTACCCTCCCCCCATTATTTTTGAACCCAATCAAGCCCCCCGTGTTTTGAATAGTAGTAGCTTTCCTTTAGGGCTTACTGAAGATCTCGAAGTTGAAGAATTCCAATGTACATTGAACAAACATGCACGGTTCATTATTTGTTCTGATGGCGCACTCGAACCTTTCTCGGGTGGTTTGAACGAACAATTCGCTCAATTGGTCTATCATTTGCAAAATCAATCATTCCGTGCGCCAGATCACGTCGCAGATGACATTGCCATCTTTAGTCTTCGCAGAATGAATTAACATTATAATCAAATACATATAACTTATTAGACTATTAACTCACATGCAAACGCTTGAGTATCGACTTGCGCTATGTGATAATTTTCCTATCCTTCTCTGCAAATGGCATTTATATGTCAACAGGTCATGTTGAATATGCAAGCTTGAATGGAACGCATATTTTCAAACTTATTGGTGAAGTGCGAGCCCAATCTTGTATTAGTTTAGACAAACTTTTGGCAAGGATTGAACAACAGAAAAACGTCATTGGCGCTATTGTTGATTTAACCCAAACCACATTTATTGATAGTACTGTTCTTGGAATACTTGCGAAACTTGGTTTAAAGTTAAAACAAGTCCACCACATCCAAGCAGTCATGCTATCCACAAATCCAGACATTACCACTCTAGCCAATAGCATGGGCTTAGGGCAGGTGTTTGTCATTTTAAATTATTGTGGTGACCCTCAAGTGTGTACCAATGCTTTGATTGACGACAATGTGAATCACAGCACCATGTTGTGTACCGTTCTCGATGCACACAAAACATTAATGAAGCTCAATGAAAACAATCAAAATATGTTCGAGCCATTAGTGAAACAACTTGAAAAGCAGCAAGATACTATGGAATGTGTATCTTCAAACCAGCAAAACGCTTAATCTTTTCAAGAGTGCCTTAATTAGGGATAGCCCATGACTTTACTTTCCGTTGTTCAAATGAACTCTCAAAATGACATTGAAGCAAACTTCAGTGTGATTGAGTCATTGATACAACAAAGTAAAGCTGATGGCGCATCGTTAATTGTGTTTCCTGAAAACTTTGTATGTTTTGCGGCAGGCAAACAGCAGGAAACAGCAGCACGTTTTGAAGAGATTCAAAAGCGCCTAGAGCATTTGGCGCATCATTATCAAATATGGATCGTTGCTGGTACATTACCGTGCCCGTTCCGTCCAGACGGCTCAATCATTGAAGATGGTCGTGTGCGTACAGTAAGCTTATGCATTAGCCCTGAACGTACTGAAGCACGATATGACAAAATTCACTTGTTTGATGTACAAGTAGGCGACGCTGTTGGTGGCTATCAAGAATCAAAATTCTTTGAGCCTAGTAATGATGTCGTGGTTGCAAAAACACCTTTTGGCAATATTGGCTTGATGGTGTGCTATGACCTTCGCTTTCCTGAACTTGCAGTCATGCTTCGCTCTCAAGGTGCAAATCTTTTGACAGCACCTGCTGCATTTACTTATACCACAGGTCAAATGCATTGGCAGTTATTACTGCAAGCACGTGCGATGGACAGTCAATGTCAAGTTTTAGGTGCTGCTCAACAAGGTTGGCACGGTGAGAAACGCCAAACTTGGGGACATGCTGGAGCGACCAATAGTCGTGGTCAAATTTTATCAATGACTGATCAAGAAGGCGCTCAACTGTTGACGGTACCTTTTGATCTCGCTGAACAAGATGCTGTTCGTGCATCAATGCCACTGATACAACATCGTCGATTGATTAGCCTCTAATATTTTCCCAAATGACTTTATTTTATGAATATGACAAACAGCGTTATACTCAGTATGAGTTATATCTTTTGAGACAAGCATGCAACAAGACTATTCACATTTAAATCTTGATCATCAAGTTTGCTTTCTTGTTTATTCTACAAACTTAGCACTCAATCAACTGTACCGAAAAATACTTGCACCATTGGGCTTAACTTACCCACAATATTTAGTAATGCTCGTGCTTTGGGAAAAAGATGGTTTAACGGTCTCTGAAATTGGTGAAAAGCTGTTTTTAGAATCATCTACGCTGACCCCTTTGCTTAAAAAATTGCAAAGTCATGGTTTGCTTAATCGGGAACGTTCAACCCTTGATGAACGTCAAGTGATCATTAGCCTAACCACTGAAGGACAGCGGTTAAAATTAAAAGCTGTTGATATTCCACTTCAAATCGCTCAAGCCAGCGAATGTAATTTAGATACATTGACCGAACTTAAAGAGCTCCTTTCAACTTTACGCGACAACATTTCAAAATAATTTTTTATTAAATTTTACACAAAAGCTACTTGTTTAAATATTTATATCGTATACGATATATTTGAACACAATCAAAGGAAGCATCCAATAATGTCTTTAGAAAAAGTGGTTTATACAGCACATGCAAAAGCAACAGGTGGTCGTGATGGTCGTGCAACATCATCAGATGAAATTTTAGATGTTAAACTCGCTGTTCCAAAAGAAATGGGCGGTGCTGGTGGTGGAACCAATCCAGAACAGCTTTTTGCAGCAGGTTATTCAGCTTGTTTCTTAGGTGCAATGAAATTTGTTGCGAATCGTGACCATTTAAAAATTACCCCAGATGTTTATATCGAAGGTGATGTAGGTATTGGCCCTATTCCTACTGGTTTTGGTATCCAAGTAACGTTAAACATTCATTTAGAAGGTTTAGAGCAAGAAGAAGCACAGAAATTAGTCGATACTGCTCATATTGTTTGCCCATATTCAAATGCGACTCGTGGCAATATTGATGTGACATTGAATGTGATTGTTTAATGTTATGTCCCCTACTTAAAAATAGAATATTTATTTTTTAAGTAGGGGCGTACTGTTTTATTTCTGATTGAACTGTATGAACTATTTAGAATTAACAGCTTATTCTGCCATACATTCAATAAAGCAAAAGAAAATGCATATTATACAGTTAAGTCATCTCTAACTACTCAGCCGCTTCATTGGTCACACGTAAAACTTCTTCCATGGTTGTTTTACCTGCCAATACTTTACGTAAACCATCATCACGAATTGAACCCGCATCTCTACGTGCATATTCTTCAAGTTCGTACTCAGCTGCATTACCATGAATCAAACGACGCATTTGATCATCAATTGGAACAATCTCATAAATTGCAGTACGTCCTGTAAAACCAGTATGTGAGCAATAATCACAACCGTTTGGCACAGGTAATTTTAGATCTGATTCTAAACTCACAGGTTTGAAGACATCTTTTTCAAAATCATCTGCTTCACGCCATGTATGGCAATGAGAACATAAAGTTCGAACCAAACGTTGTGCAATCACACCAATCAATGAACTGGATAATAAGAAGGGTTCAATTCCCATATCCTTCAAACGTGTTACCGCACCAATTGCAGTGTTGGTATGGAGTGTAGATAAAACCAAATGACCTGTTAAAGAGGCTTGAACTGCAATTTCTGCGGTTTCTAAATCACGAATTTCCCCCACCATTACCACATCAGGATCTTGACGAAGCATCGCCTTAAGCGCTCGTGCAAAAGTCATATCCACTTTGGTGTTGACTTGAGTTTGCCCAATACCCTCAAGTTGATATTCAATTGGATCTTCAGCAGTGAGGATATTTTTTGAACCATCATTTAAGTCAGAAAGTGCGGCATATAAAGTTGTTGTTTTACCAGAGCCCGTTGGCCCTGTAACCAAAATGATGCCGTGTGGACGATGAACCAATTGAGTTAGGCGTTCATAGTCGTTTTTCATTAAACCCAAATGCGTCATGTTTAAACGTCCAGCCTGCTTGTCCAGCAAACGCATCACCACACGCTCTCCATGAGATGATGGCAGTGTGGATACCCGAACATCTACTTCACGACCAGCAAGACGTAAAGAAATACGACCATCTTGCGGAATACGTTTTTCGGCAATGTCCAGTTTTGCCATCACCTTGATACGTGATACCAACAACGGTGCAAGTTCTCGACGTGGTTGTACGATCTCACGCAACTGACCATCAACACGTAATCGCACAGATAATTTCTTTTCAAATGCTTCAATATGAATATCAGATGCGCCCACACGGATGGCTTCTGACAATAAGGCATTGATCAGTCGGACAATAGGTGCATCATCCTCCTGATCCATCAAATCTTCCATTTCAGGGACTTGATCGGCAAGGCTTAATAAGTCGGGATGATCTTCCAAGCCAGCGGCGACTTGTTGTGACTCACCTGTTTCACCTGCATAGCTTGAACTGAGCATTTGATTAAATTCAGTTTCATTGCATAATTGATGTTGTGCGACGCGACCAAGATAACGACGTGCTTCCTGAATCGCAATTTGTGCGGTATCCTGACGACGAACAATAAAAACTTGATCACCTTCATAACGCAACAGCACTCCATGCCGTTTTGCAAAACTATATGGTATTTGTAATTGTTTAAGAACTTGCATTACAACTTATATTAATCATTTAAATTGCTTTGAGTGTACTCTATGCACATGACAGCGTGAAGTCTGTTTGTTAAAGATTTGATGATGATTTTATGAATAGGATGAACACTTTTGTCTAAAAAGAAAGAACATCTTGAACCAGAACTCCCTGACTTAAAATGGTGGGGAGAACAAAATTTTGAATTGAACCAATCCAAAGCATGGCAATTTGGTTCAATGATGATGCGCATTACACGTGGTTTACAAGAATGGCGTTTAGAATACTATCGCCCACACTTCCAGTACGACTATGAGCAACAATGGCATAAAATTCATGATGTGAATTTTGGCTTTCCGGAACCCGTGCATGTTGAGCGCTACATGTTCCGAGAAACGCATAAAACATTTCAGTTAATGCCTCGATTGGCTGACCGTTCTGTGGTTATTCGCCCTGTCGATCCTATTTATATTCCCGCTGGGCAACGTGGTACGCTGTATATCAGTACACCCTTATGGATTTCAGGTTTTGTTCAGGCACAAAAAGAGCCACTATTTGATATTCCTGTGATTTTACCTAAGGATACTTGGTTTGGCCCAGATCACCGTACAGGTGAAATGTGCTATGCAACTTCAGTTGATGGTCGCACAGAGTTAAATTTATTACGTCCCCGTGCTTTCCGTGCTGTTACCCCAATTGATTTCCATAATGTGAGTAGTCATCAACTGCGCTTTGATCGAATGAATGTGCCTGTTCCTGCACTGCCTTTATTTTATAGTGAAAGTACAGGACGTTTATGGACCTCGCAAATCAAAGTTGTTTATGAAGGCAATGATCGCCCTGCTCGCGTTAGAATTGAAAATCGCACCCCACCACTGGCTGGAGAGGTGATTTATGTTCATCCACCACGTTCACCGGGTGGGGCATTATTTAACATGTTTGATTCATTTTTCTAAGGGATGAGGTAAAAGATGGCTCAATCCAATATTCCCAAAGATATCGCTGACAGCTTAAAAGGCATTTTTACCAATGTAAATTTAGATCGTTTAAGTGAAATTGCAGTTGCGCTGATTCTCTGTTTTGTTGGCTTTGTACTGGCACGTGTTATTTCCAATACTTTTATTCGAACAATCGGCGCACGTTTTAATGCACATCAACGTTTGGTGTGGCGCAGAGGTATTTTTTATTTTATTTTCTTACTGTTTGTAATTGCCAGTTTAAAAGAAGCAGGATTTAAACTCAGTGTATTTTTAGGTGCAGCAGGGATTTTGACCGTAGCACTGGGTTTCGCCTCACAAACCTCAGCATCTAACTTGATCAGTGGATTATTTTTAATCGGTGAAGGTTCTTTTGAAGTCGGTGATACAATCCAAATCACTCTCATTCGTGGGCATACTATTGAAGGTGAAGTGATTTCCATTGACCTTTTGTCTGTGAAACTTTTAACTATGGACAATGTTTATGTACGCTTACCCAATGAACAACTGATTCGAGCACCAGTCCATAATCTATCAAAATTCCCGATACGACGATTGTCGATCACGGTGGCAATTAATTTCAATGAGAATATCAACAAAGTTCGTGAAGTGTTGATTGAGGTCGCCAACGATTATCCATTGGTTTTGGCAGATCCTAAACCACGTGTAACTGTGTCCGCATTTGGTGAATCATCCATTGAAATTTTATTTGCACTTTGGTGTATGCAAGCCAATTATCTACAAGTTAAAGATGAAATTCATGAGCTGATCCGTAATCGCTTTGTGGAAAATCAAATTGAGATTCCTGTGCCTAAAATTGGTTTTGTGGATCGTCCAAATCCAAATGAACCACTGCAAAATGCAGACATTGATGGCTATGCCAATCAACAAGATTTAAAGTTAGAACAAAAACAAGATAAACAGCTTTAAAGTTCAATAGACATATGAATACTTGCTATGAGGGATTCATATGTCTAATTACAAAACCTTCATCAAGTTTTAAACCATGAGCTGATAAATTAGTCACTTCAAAACAACAAAATGGACACAAGCACAATGCAACTCAATCATTATTTAAACTTTGAAGGTCAAACAGAAGCCGCTTTTAACTTTTATAAGTCGGTTTTTGGTGGAGATTTTTCTTTTTTAAAGCGCTATTCAGAATTGCCCGATGTCCAAATCCCAGAACAAGAGAAAAATTATATTTTGCACGTTTCTTTGCCAATTAATGACTTTACTGTATTGATGGGCTCGGATACAACTGAACAGTTCTGTGCACCAAATAGTGCTCCTTTCAGCAAAGGAACTAATCATTATATTTCGATTAATTTAGAAGCGCATGAAGCTGATGAAGCTCAACGATTATTTACTGCACTCTCGGCCAATGGTCAGATTGAAATGGCATTGGAAAAAACCTTTTGGGGTGCTTTATATGGCGCTTTTACAGATCAGTTTGGTATTCGATGGATGGTAAACTGCCAACTCACTGACGTTTAATCATCTTATTAAAAATATAGCCTATTGATTCGGCATGATATAGGCTATAGTTCACTCAAGAAAACGACATCATTTATAACAAATATGATCACAGGTCTTACCCATACACTTCTGATTATTCTTATCACGATTGCAATCTCTATCATTGCTTGGCAACAACGCCATGTCATGAATCGTTTGATTTTCAATATTTCAGCAATTAAACATGGTCAATATGATCGCTTTTTAACACATGGTTTCATTCACAATGATGGTATGCATTTATTCTTTAATATGTTTACCTTGTATTTCTTTGGACGAAATATTGAATGGTTTTTCTGTGGCTATTTAAGTGGTATGGGCTTTGTCTTATTTTATTGTAGTGCCATCATTATTGCTGCTATTCCAAGCTATTTACATCATCGAAATTTAAACTCTTATCGAAGTTTAGGCGCTTCAGGTGCAGTCAATGCAGTACTGTTTAGTTCGATCTTGTTTAATCCTTGGGGCATGATCTATATCTATATTTTACCCGTTCCTGCGATTATTTTTGGAACAATATATTTATGCTATAGCATGTATGCAATTCGCTCTGGGCATTCACCACTGATTGACCATCGTGCTCATATTACTGGTGCAATCTATGGTTTCTTATTCCCATTACTTTTAGAACCCTCTCTGGGAATAGCATTTTTTTATAAGTTTATTAATTCACCATTATTTTAAATTTTACGTTTAGTCATTGATGTCTAAGCTATAGTTAAACTTCAGACATCAATATTGGAGAATTGCGCAATAATTGTGAGGCCAACAGTAATAAAAGCAATCCCGACCCAGCCTGCTAAATCAATATTTTGTCCTAAAAATGTCTTGGCTAATAAAGCAGTGGCGATCACCCCAAGCCCAGACCATAAAACATATAGAATTCCAGCTTGCATAAATTTCAACGCATAAGCAGCACATGCAAAAGAAATGATATACAAAACTAGAGCGATGCCTTGATCAAATTTATTGACCAAACCATTGCCTTTAGCAGAATAAAACGTGGATAAAACATCAGTCGCAATTGCGATTAACAGCCAAAATACCCCAGGATTAATTTTTGCAAGTAAGAAAGACATTGTGTTTTAGTTCAAATCATCATCGGCAAATTTTATCTTGAGTAAACCTCAACAACCAGTAGAATCTTTGGGTAAATAAAAAGGTGAATGTTTAAATTCACCTTTTTTTAGTCTCAATTTTAAAAATTAAGCTTGATCCAACCTAAATGATGTCATGGTCAAAGAACCCGCTACAGCTTGATCATTAAAAATACTCAGTTGGTCATTTTCTTCTTGTAAACCTAAAGCATATAACATTGGATAATAATGATCTGGTGTTGGAATCGACAATAAAAACTCAGAACCTTGTTTTTGCCAATCAATTAATGCTTGATGATTATGACTTAACAAGAAGTTTTTCATTTTTGCATCTGCTTCTAAAGCCCAATCATAACCAAAGTGACCATCAAATTTGTCAAAAGCAACTTTTCTAAGGTTATGGACCAAATTACCACTCGCAACAATCAAAACACCTTTACGGCGCAATTGAGCTAATTCTTTTGCCAAATCATAATGATATTGTGCACCCTGACTGTAACTGTAGTCGATACTCAACTGTACGACAGGAATATTGGCTTGTGGAAATACATGACATAACACCGCCCATGTTCCATGATCCAAGCCCCACGTATGATCATGATGAACTTCAACACGATGAATCGCAGCTGTTGTTTCTTCGACCAGTGCTTTATTTCCAGAAGCAGGATATTGCATATCAAATAATGCTTGAGGAAAGCCACCAAAATCATGAATCGTTTTTGGTTGTTGCATGGCAGTAACTGCTGTAACACCCTGCGTTAGCCAATGCGCAGAAATACATAAAATTGCTGTCGGTTGTGTCTCCATTTCAGCACCAATACGATTCCACGAACGTGTAAAATCATTGGTTTGAATAGCATTCATTGGAGAACCATGCCCAAGAAACAATACAGGCATCACTTCAGTATTCGGTAAAGTTGCATTCCAACCTTTGAGTAACGATAAATCACCTGTTGTTTGACTAAGCATTTCATTCACCATAATAAATCTTTATTTCATTATGTGATTTTTCAACTTGGTAAAACAGCGACTTTTAAAGCATACAACATTGCAAAAATGCAACGCTCAATTTAAATTCCTGATTTAACTTTGAGCATAGTTTTAGTCGTCATGAAAGCATTCATGTTTAATGATTTGACCAATCATCCACAAAGAAGCCGAACATATGTTCGGCTTTCTAATTCAAAATCAATGATTAAAACAATCAAGCACCAGTTTGATAATGTGCTTTCGGCACTGCTGTAGAGGCTTGATAAGGGTGAGTAAAATCGCCTAAACCAGCAGCAGCTTCTTGAATATCTTTACCTTCTTTAATTACAAAGGTATCAAAACCTGAACGCTTCATATAATTCAAAACGTCTTTAAATACATCACCAGTTGCACGAAGCTCACCTTGGTAACCTTGGCGACGCAATAATGCCGCAAAGGAATAACCACGACCATCATTAAAACCAGCAAAATCAATAAAGATTGCATCTAACTGATCAAGCGGAAACTGATTGGTTTCAGGTGAAGCATCCACTGTGATCAATAGGGCTTTTTTACCTGTTACATTGGCAAGCTGATCCAACTGCTCAACAGTCAAAAGTACATCACCTTGAGGTAACACACCATCCTCACCAATAATTTGATAAGTATTGTCTGCAACAGAGCCATCTTTAGAGAGGACTTGAAGTGCGGTATTAAGCATATGCACGCTCCTTAAATGGCTGAATGCCGACACGGCGGTAAGTTTCAATAAACTCTTCACCTTCATTACGAAGATCAAGATAAGTATTTAAAATTTCATCAATAATATCAGGTACAGCTTCCGCAGCAAATGATGGCCCTAAAATGTCACCAATCGAAGCGTCGTGGTCTGCGTTTCCACCCAAAGTAATTTGGTAGAATTCCGCACCTTTTTTATCTACACCTAAAATACCGATATTGCCGACATGGTGATGACCACAAGCATTCATACAACCTGAAATATTTAAGTCAATGTGACCTAAATTATAAACTGTATCTAAATCATCAAAACGGCGTGTAATCGCTTCAGAAATTGGAATTGATTTCGCATTTGCCAAAGAACAGAAGTCGCCGCCCGGACAGCAAATAATATCGGTAATAAAGCCAATATGTGCACGAGCCAGATTGTTCTTTTCGAGAATTTGCCACAATTCAAATAAATCTTTTTGCGGAACATCCACCAATGAAATATTTTGTTCATGCGTGGTACGCAATTCACCAAAAGTATATTTATCAGCAAGATCTGCAATTAAATTCATTTCTTCAACAATCATATCACCTGTTGCAATACCTGCACGCTTGAGTGAAATGGTGACAATACGGTAACCAGCAACTTTATGTGCATTGGTATTGATATTGAACCACTGTTTGAATTTTGGATATTCAGCAAATAAAGCACTAAAATCTTCATCTGCATAATTTTGATAATCAAATGGTGTGAATTCTTGATCTAATTTTTCTAAGATCTCGGGTTGTACTTTCAATGTTTTGATGGTTTCAGCAAACTCAGCTTCAACTTTTTCAGCAAAAACATCAGGTGTTAATGCTTTCACCAAAATTTTAATACGTGCTTTGTATTTATTGTCACGACGACCATGTAAGTTATACACACGAAGAACTGCTTCTAAATATGCAATTAAATCTTCACGAGGCAACCATTCACGAATCATAGAACCAATGATCGGAGTACGTCCTAAGCCACCACCAACTTTGATTTTATAACCCAGTTCACCTGATTCATTTCGAGTCAAATATACACCGATATCATGAAATGAAGTTGCAGCACGATCAATTTCTTCAAGTGCAGACACTGCGATTTTGAATTTACGTGGTAGGAATGCAAATTCAGGATGGAATGTTGACCATTGACGAATCAATTCACACGTCGGGCGTGGGTCGGCAATTTCTCCAGCCACAACACCTGCATATTGGTCTGTAGTTGTATTACGAATACAGTTTCCTGAGGTTTGAATGGCATGCATTTGAACAGAAGCAAGCCCTTCTAACATATCAGGAACATTTTCCAGTGCTGGCCAGTTAAACTGAATATTCTGACGTGTTGATACATGTGCATAACCACGGTCATATTCTTTGGCAAGTTCAGCAACTTTGCGTAATTGTCTAGAATTCATTAAACCGTAAGGTACAGCAATACGTAGCATTGGCGCATAGCGCTGCACGTATAAACCATTTTGTAATCGTAATGGACGATACTCATCTTCAGTGAGTTTTCCAGCTAAATAACGTTCCGTTTGATCACGGAATTGTACAACACGTTCGTTGATCAGTTGCTGATCAAAATCAGTATATAAATACATGGCGTACAGCTAGTAGTTTCATTATAACGATGCACAATATAACGAGTATTGATCTATCAAAGAAATGCTTTTTTTCCATATTTTATAGCGGTTTTATTGATAAGCATCCTGCAATGATTGAATTGACAAGTCTTTGCTTAAAATCCTCAGCGTTATAATGCAATTGATGTTTTTCTTCATTGCTTATCTTTATTTAAGATAATAAAAAAAGAGCATAGATTCTATGCCCTTTTTAACTGATTAAAGTTAGATTAACAATGAAGTGGTTCAAATACTTGAGTTAAACATATGATCATCTCTTGGATTCAATCGTAGATAAAGCCTTAAAAAGTAAATTTAGGATTGATCATCCGAGCTTTGCTGTTCTGTTTCATTTTCCAGTTTATTTTCAGCAATTTTTGCAGCTTCATAACCAGCAAATGCACCTGCCGCTTTTTCTAAAAATCCAGCGTCAGGATCTAATTTATCAACACCTTGCTCAGCAATTACAGCGCCTGCAATTTTACCCAATTCATCTAATAATCCGCTCATTGCTTACACTCCATCGTGTTTTGTCTGAGTTCTCATTGTATGCAGCCTCATAGTCAACATTGCGGAGACTTTGTTGTAGAAACAATGGGCTTATCAGCAAATACTGCAAAGATTTATATCGTTTGTTTCTAATTAAGTGACTTTTAATATTTTAAGGCTGAAATACTGCGCCATTTAAACTCATCAAATCTGGTTGATTCAGCTAAATCATCAAATAGGTATTTTCCCACCTATTTTCACACAATTGACTTAAATCTGTTTTCATATCCACTTCAATCAATTCAACGTATCGACCATGCACATGATCAATGGCAATACAATCATCGACATCTAAAACTCGATCTGTGTGCTGCTTTTGCCAATGGTTGGCAAAATACTGTTTGCCTTTGCTCTTTGCTTCAATAGCATCTTGAGCGACAACAAGGACATACCGATGCAACTCGCCAAACTCATTGTCATCGTAGCCACCTAGGTTAATTAACCACAGTTTAGTGTCTAATAGATTCGGTTGAGCATCACTAAAACGGATCTGGTATTTCTTATTTTCAAATTCGATGGCTTGCAGCTTTTGCCAAGCGTCAATGTGCAAACCTTGTTGTTCACCAAACCAAGCATTTTTTAATTGAGGACAAACTTCCTCAATTGTGTCACCAACAGCCAAAACGACATCATGGACTTCTGTATTGGCACGTGCATGGCGACCACCCAACATAACGATAAATAAACTAGACATATGTAAATACTATATAACTAAGTGAATGTTTGAATAAGTTTTAATAATAAAATTCCGCCTACAGATAGTAATGCATTGTTGAGAAAATGAATGAGTAACACATGCCATATATTTCTTGTGAATAGATAGATCAAGTTTAAAAATAATCCTGCACTCATAAAGCTGATTGTTGCGACTAAGTTCCCATCAAAATTATGATAATGAATCAAACCAAATACAATCGAATTCACCATGATCAAGACAATGCGCCATAACCACGGCTGAATAAATAGTTTTTGCAATAAGGTGTAACGGAACACGATATCTTCTAAAAGTGCAGTAAATAAAGGTCCAAAGCTGATGATCAACAAACTGACAAAAGCGATCTGCTCAGGATCAATAAATGGTCTTTCTTCGTGACTTTCATGCAAAGGAAGAAATTGACGTGTGAGTGAGATAATCACTTGTCAGCATATTGCACCGACCACAACCAATATACTTGAACGCCAAAAAGCCTGTTGATATTTTTTCCAATGCGTAAACAACATATCTTTATATAAGTAGCACACCAAAATAAACAGTACGCCTCTTAAAATAGTATCGCCCAGACTGACAGCTATCGAGATTCCAAATATTTTTTCTAAAATAAGACCATTAACAAGTATCAATGGGAGAATAAAAACGGCAAAAGTATCTTTCCATCCCCATATGATTTTTTCAGGAAAATTTTCAGCCCGAACTTTTTGTAAAAAATGCATAACCAACGCAAACTGTTATTTTTGTTCAATTTTGCATAATACGGCACGTAAATTCCATGTGTTTTTTGTAGGGACTGATCATCAAGCCATAAAAAAGCCTCTAATCAAAGAGGCTCTCACAATAGAAACTTAGATGAATTACATTTCCACCATTTCCACACCATCAATACGTGCCACAGTCATTAAATCTTTATCACCACGACCAGATACAGTTGCAATAATAATTTGATCTTTTGACATCGTTGGTGCCAGTTTAGTGACATAGGCCATCGCATGTGAACTTTCCAATGCAGGAATAATTCCTTCAATATGAGTCAAATCACGGAAACCTTGCAAAGCTTCTGTATCGTTAATTGGCACATAATTGACACGATGCATATCTTTCAAGAAACTATGTTCAGGTCCTACCCCTGGATAATCTAAACCAGCTGAAATTGAATGAGTTTCAATAATTTGACCTTGTTCATCAGACATTAAATAAGTACGGTTACCATGTAAAACACCAACATGACCTGCATTGAGAGGCGCAGAGTGTTTACCTGTTTCAATACCTAAACCTGCTGCTTCAACACCATACATCTGTACATCTGGGTCATTTAAGAATGGGTAGAATAAGCCCATTGCATTTGAACCACCACCCACACATGCAACCAAAGCGTCAGGTAAACGGCCCGCCTGCTCTTGAATTTGTTGACGTGCTTCACGACCTATAATCGACTGAAAATCACGTACCAATTGTGGATATGGATGCGGACCTGCAACTGTACCAATAACATAATAAGTTGAGTCTACATTGGTAACCCAATCTCGCATTGCTTCGTTCATGGCATCTTTTAATGTTTTAGAGCCACTTTCTACAGGAACAACAGTTGCTCCAAGCAAACGCATACGATAGACATTCATCTCCTGACGTTTAACATCTTCAGCACCCATAAAGACAACGCATTCAAGACCTAAACGTGCTGCGATGGTTGCTGTTGCAACACCATGTTGTCCCGCACCTGTTTCTGCAATAATACGTTTCTTTCCAGAAAGCTTGGCCAATAGTGCCTGACCGATGGTATTGTTGACCTTGTGTGAGCCTGTATGATTCAAGTCTTCACGTTTAAGATAAATCTGCGCACCACCCAACTCTTTCGACCATCGCTCAGCATAATACAAAGGACTAGGACGTCCGACATAATAAGCGAGATCACGGTCGAATTCTCCCAAAAACTGAGCATCATCTTTCATACGGAAGTAGAGTTTCTCTAAATCCTCTAAAGCAGCCATTAAAGTTTCTGACACAAAACGTCCGCCATGGATACCAAAATGCCCGCTTTGATCTGGGAATTGGGTATAGTCAATCACACTATTTTGTTGATTACTTTGCTGATCCACGTTGGACTCCTTGCATAAATCGTTCTACGAGTTGTTGGTCTTTAATACCTTTTGCGGATTCTACGCCTCCGCTCACATCGACTGCGTACGCTTGAGTCGTTTGTATGGCGTTTGCAACATTTTCAGGCTTTAAACCACCTGCCAAAATTAAAGGAATATCGAGTTTAGGAAATTGTGACCAGTCAAAACTATGCCCTGTTCCCCCTTTCAATTCAGGATGCCATGCATCTAAAAGCATAGCACTGGCACCTGCCTGTTGGTATGGTCGAATTGTCGTAATAATTTCTGAATTGTCTGCATCAGGTTTGATCTGAATTGCTTTGTACCAACGACGCTTATTATATTGGGCAATCTGTTGGCATTGTTGTGCAGTTTCATCCCCATGAAATTGAATAATATCTAAAGGGACAGATGCTAAGACTTGCGCAATGTCTTCTGCACTGGCATTCACAAACAAGCCGACAATATTAATATAGGGTGGAATGAGCTGTGCGAGTTGTTGTGCCAGTTCAATTGTCACGTAACGTGGACTGGGTTCATAAAACACAAAACCAATCGCATCCACACCTGCATCTACAGCAGCATGGATATCCTGTGGTCTTGTAATTCCACAAATTTTGGCACGGGTACGCATAGTTTTGAACTCGAATTTATTCAGATCAAACTGATTTTTTCAATATTTTGGACAAATCATTGTAAAGCAAATTTATTCACTTGCGTTAAAGTTATATAGGATTATCTGTTTTACATTGTTTATACACTTAACAAACTTTATACTGCACACAAATGCAACAAGTCTAGCTTAAGGCTTTGGGAAGTTGGTGAAAATCCAACACTGCCCCCGCAACGGTAAAATGAAAATATTATTCTTAATAAGTCACTCGACTTACACCACTGCAATGTTTTGTGGGAAGGTGGAATAATCTGAATTGTTTTAGATTCTATATTTAAGTCCGGATACCAGCTTGTTGTGCCCTTAAACTCAATCATTCACGGGGAGTGAATGAATGTATGGAGCATATCATGTCTGTTATTTTTAAACTTACAGCGCTTGTAGGTGCTGTCGCTATTGCGATGGGGTTATCTTCTACTGCATTTGCTGAAACGTCGTCAAATTCAGAAGCAAATTCTAAGCTGAATACAATTGTTGTCACCGCTACACGCTCAGAAGAAAAGATTGAAAATGTACCTGCCCGTATTTCAATTATAGAGCCACAGATACTTGAACAATCTCCAATAGCAGAATTACCGCATTTACTCATGAGTGATGCTTCTATTGATATGATGCAATATGGTGGCTATGGCCAAGCTGCATCTATCTTTACACGTGGTACAAATTCGACTCATACATTAGTATTGCGTGATGGTGTTCGTTTAAATACAGGTTCTGCTGGTTCTGCTTCATTGGCTTTTATTGATACAACAGACATTAAACAAATTGAAGTATTAAAAGGACCAGCATCAGTTTTATATGGAACTGATGCAATTGGTGGTGTTGTACAACTGATTTCAAAAACGCCTGAAAAAACTGGTGCTTTCATCACTGGTGAAATAGGCGAACAAAATACTTATAAATCTGTGGTGGGTGCAGATCTGGCTGAAAACGGCTTTTACGCACAAATTCGTGGGCAACGTTTAGAATCTGATGGCACTCAAGTTACAGATTTTAAAAATGCCAATGTAAAAACAGGCTCATATGATCAAAAAGGCTTAAGTGCAAAATTTGGTGTTGAAAAAGAACAGTATGCTGCTTCAGTCGACTATTCACAAAACCAAGGTACAGCAACTTATATTGATGGTATTAATGATGCCAATTGGAATTTAATTGGTTTAAAAAATCTCTCTCAAGATTTTAAAAATGAAATCATCAACATTAAGGGCCGTGTGAACATTAACGATAGTGTATCTGTTAATGCGCGTTTGTCTCAATTTAAAGATGATTTAGAGCAAAATGAATCACATGATGCTATCTATAATACAACTAAAGAAGCAGAACTTTATAGTAAGTGGCAATTTACACCAAGTCAGAATATTTTAGCTGGCGTAGCCACTAAAAATATAAAATCTGATGTACTTTCAGGTAGTGGTGCTTACGGAGTTGATTATAATAAAAATGTCGACAGTACTGGCTATTTTGTACAGCATCAATATCAATCAAATAAATTACATACTCAATTAGGTTTACGTGTAGAAGATCACGAAACTTTTGGCACACATACAGTTGGGCAAGCAGCAGCTCGCTACCAAATTTTGCCTGCAACGAGTATTTATACCAATATTGGTACAGCATTTCGTGCTCCAACGAACAATGATCTCTATGCACTCAGTTGGGGTGGAAATCCTAATTTGAAACCTGAAGAAAGTGTATCCTATGAGATTGGTTTAGATCAAAAAATTACCGATCAATTAAGTTTAGGACTATCTGCATATCGTAATGAAGTTGATGATTTGATCACGTATGTTACAGATCCAGTTACATATGAAGGCAGATTATACAATGTCAAAAAAGCAACTTTTACAGGTGGTGAATTCAATCTAGATTGGGCGAATGATGAATTATTTACTCATCTTTCTTATGCTTATGTACAACCAAAAGACAAAGAGACAGATCAAGATTTGAGTCGTCGTTCACGTCAAAGTCTAACACTGACAGCTGGTTTACAAAACGAGGTGTATGGCATAAGTACATCGCTTTCTGCTAAATCTAGACCTAAAAACAGTACAATTTCAGGCTATGCTACTGTCGATGTAAATGCCTTTTGGAATGTGAATCCGAATGTAAAACTATTTACAAATATTCAAAATATTGGTGACGTTCAATACAAGACCACTTCATATAGTAATGGTTATTACTATATCAACGGTGGTCGTCTTGCATCAGCAGGGGTAACTTTCCGTTACTAAAAGCTAGACTCAAAAAAATATCTAAAACAGCGCAGTTTATGGATAATGTTTTGACCGACATTATCCTTTTTTATTCTTTAGCTTTTCATTTTTATCTAGGACAAAATCATGGGACATCGCTTAAGTAAAATTTACACCCGTACAGGTGATTCAGGAACCACTGGATTAGGAGATGGCTCTCGTGTACCTAAAGATGACTTACGTATTACCGCTTTAGGTGATGTGGATGAACTCAATTCGATTGTAGGTGTATTACGCTCACAAATCTCAATCAGTGATATTACGGATAAAGCGCATTGGGACAAATCGCTCAGTTTAGTTCAACACTGGCTGTTTGATTTGGGGGGTGAAGTCTGTATTCCCAACTACAACTTGCTACAACCTGTTTGTGTGGAGTTTCTTGAAAATGAAATTGATAAAATGAATGAAGATTTGCCAATGCTAAAGGAGTTTATTCTTCCATCAGGCACCTTGGCATGCAGTTATGCTCATCAAGCACGTGCAGTATGTCGTCGTACTGAACGTAGCCTCATGACTGTGCATAGCAGAGACCAAAATATTCAAGCGACTGCCTTACAATTGCTCAATCGTTTGTCCGATTGGCTCTTTGTTGCCTCACGTACATTACAACGCGCAGAAGGTGGCAGTGAAGTACTTTGGCAAAAGAACATCAACGATACAATTTAACTATCTTTGACCATTCATCTATGATTTTTTGACAGTATGATCATGTTTAGTCCTATTGTAGGAATAGGACTAAACACAAATTTTCAGTTAAAGATTAAATTTTCATCATCAGTCCAAATAACTTTATGATTAGGCTTCTATGATGAGATCGATGATCTGAGTATCGAGTGCATTTTATGAGAATTATTGGACATCGTGGGGCACGTGGCGAAGCACCTGAGAATACGCTAGGTGGTTTTCAATATATTCATGACTTAGGCATTCGTGCGGTTGAGTTTGATGTACGACAATTAAAAGATGATGAACTGATTATCATGCATGACGATAATTTCTTAAGAACCACAGGAATTGATCAACCACTTTATCCTTTAAACAGCATTCAACTAGAACCTTATAACCAAGCCAATATATGGATGGATTGGGAAAAGCAAATGACACCGACTTTGAGCCAAAGTTTAAATATCATGCATGATTTTGAACATATTGAAGTTGAAGTAAAGGCTGTTGAAACCGTAGAAGATGCTGAAAAGCTCACCATTGAATTACAGAAACAGCTCAAAGATTTTAAACATACTGCCGTAATCACCAGTTTTGACTTAAAAATACACCAAGCTTTACAGCAACAAAAATCAGACTTTAAACGTGGTTTACTAATTGAAGATGACATTCAGGAACTCGCCATTGAACAAGCCTTAGCACTGGGTTGTTGCCAAATTGGCTGGATGAATCAGTTGGCAAACGATGCAATACTTCAAACGACTCAAGCAGCAGGTTTGAATATCAGCGTTTGGACAGTCAATGATATTCAACGTGCTCAGCATTTACGTGAGTTGGGGTATCCAAGGATTAATAACAGACTTTCCAAAAATGATGCAAAATGCATTAGCTCAAGTGCAATAATTTAAAATAAATTGAGTCGCATAAAGCCGGCTGTTCTTTACCAAGCCGAAAGCGGATTAACTCAAAACTTTCGAGCATTCAATCACTACAAAGTATGAAGCTATAGCTCTTATTATGGGTAAAATTTTCTACACACTTCTGACAATGAAATACGACTTTTTAATCATTCATTTTTTTCGATCAAACCGCTAGAATTCATGTTTTATTCTGTTACTGTTTTATACAATACAGATGTACACTAATACTAGTGAACACATGTTCGCCCATGATACTATTCGTGAAAGTATAGCCTAGAAAATGCTGAAGCTATGCGTTTAACTTTTACCTAATGAAGGTTCTTAGGAGTGCTGTTGGAGATGAATGCTCCCCTACCCAAAGCCC
>WNDP01000074.1 GCA_009912575.1 Acinetobacter bereziniae | reverse complement strand
CATGTAAGATCGGATGAACTTTGGTATGGTCTGCAAATATACCAGCTTGTTTATCTCTTATAACCGCTCCATTTTCCCATGACCCTTCCCAAAGCTTATACAGCACTTCTAAATATTCATCTGCAACGTCATAACGGTCATCGTGATTGAGTTGTGTGCTCAAGCCTAGATTTTTAGCGCCACTTTCTAGATAAGAAGTGACAATATTCCACCCCACTCTCCCTTTAGTCAAATGATCCAATGTACTGATTCTTCGTGCAAAAGGATAAGGATGTTCAAATGAAATAGAGGTGGTGACGCCAAAACCTAAATGCTGTGTTACTGCCGCCATTGCAGGGACAATTTGTAGAGGATCATTTACAGGAACCTGTACTGCTCCTGTTAAAGCATGCTCAGCACTCTGATGATATACATCATAAATTCCCAATACATCCGCGATGAAAATCCCATCAAATAAGCCTTTTTCTAAAATCTTGGCCAAGTCAGTCCAATATTCAATATCTTTGTATTCTGTAGAACGGTCTGATGGATGGCGCCATAAACCCGGAGATTGATGCGCAATACAATTCATCTCAAAGGCATTGAAGCTAATTTGCTTTGTCATTTCTATTCAACATCGGAATTCATATTATTTTTATCCTATGCCATTTATGTTTGTTCTTTTATCTCAATATCATCGATAATTATCATGAAAGTTTTTATAGCATTTTATGGTTTAGTTATATCGTTTTCTCACATCTTCTCATATCGCTGGGTTTAAAATAAAAAATGAATAAATCACTTTTGGAGTGATACTGCGATGTGCTGAATAAAAATAATCAAGATTAAGTTTTGATTTTTTCAGCAAGTCTTCGACTGGCTTTAAAATCTTTATAGAAATATAAAAATAAACCACAAATTAAGACTGCAGCACCTACAAATACCGTTATTGTCAGTTTTTCATTATTCAACATTGCCCCCAAAAACATGGCGATCATGGGTGTCATGACTGTTGTTAGGGATAATGTCGTTGCTTTAATATTTTGAACCAATTTGAAGTAGCAGAACATCGCCAACAATGATGCCATCAACACCGTATAAATCAGGGCAAATAAGGATTTAGTTTCGGGCATATGTGTTGGGGCATGTTGCCATATAAAAGGAATAAGACAGCTTGCTGCTAAGGTTGAAACAAGGATTGAACCTGTTGCTTGTGCCATGGGTAGCACATCAGCGTTGACCTTTTTGACCCAAAAAATTGACAAAGCATAAGTAAATACACTCATCAACATCAATCCAATACCGATAGGATGTACGTGTTGACTTGCACTACCACTCATACAAATGATGGCTAAACCGCATACCGCCACCAACATGCCTAACCATTGAATTCCAAGCAAGCGTTGACCAAAACCAAAACGACCAATCAATCCTGCCATAATCGGTGCTAAACCAAACATCAACGCAATAATTCCTGAACTCAAATAACTGGTTGCTGCATAAGTAAAAATCTGCGAACCAATCAAACTGAAAGATCCAGCAAGGTAAATATGTAAAGCAATTTTATTGAGTGGTAGTTTGACTTTCAGGATTAAAAGTAAAAGCAAAGCAATCGGCAAGGCGATAAAAAAACGCAATACCAATGCCCACATCATATGCAAATCAGCCACACTCCAAACAATCGCCAAAGGCGTACTTGCCCAAATGAAGACCAATAAAATATAGGTCGTCACTAGGTTAGATTTGGAAGGCATACTTCATCCTATGTTTGATTAGTTTGGTTAAGCACGTTGAGTGATCAAATCCAACAGCGATTGAGTGAGTATAAACTATCTATATGAACGTAAATGGAAAACGTATTAGATTGATGTTTTTCGTTTTTGCTTTTGGATTGTTTGATCCAAACTACTCGAGAATTCACGTTTATCTCGTTCAGAAATTGGCGGTGGTCCACCTGTTTGTACACCAGCACCACGCAAGGTATCCATAAAATCACGTAAATGTAGTCGTGCTTTTACATTGGCCGAGGTATACACTTCTCCACGAGGGTGGATTGCTACCCCTCCTTTTTCAATAACTTGCGCAGCCAAAGGAATATCTTGAGTAATCACAATATCGTGCTCACCCATACGCTCAACAATTTCCTGATCAGCTTGATCAACACCAGCCATTGCTTGAATTGAATTAATTCGAACCGAAGGTGTAATTCCAACAGGCTGATTGGCGACAAAAGTGACTTCTAGCTGGTAACGGTCAGAAGCACGTAAAATCACTTCACGAAGAATTTTAGGCAAAGCATCTGCATCGACCCAAAGTTTAAATGGCAGCACAAAATATCTCTAAGCAAGATTTTTTCTATTTTAACAAAATGCATCTGATGTGTCTTATGCATATTTGCTTATTTACCCATAAGCCATACAGACATGCTGCCTTTTATAACTCGATTCGTATTTTTGCTCATTTAAAATACAACTTAAGCTCATCTTTGTAAAAATCACTTTAATCTTCTGGTTTTTCTTATGATTTTACATTTAGTGACTTGAAATTTAGCCATCATCCTCGATTTAATAGAATAAGAGAGGCATTTAATACGTGAAAATGAACAATCAAAATAGACCTGAAACAATTATCATCGAAGACCAAAATTTTGGTAGCCATGTCGAACATTGGAATCTATTAACAGAAAATCCAAGCGCGGAAGTGCCCAGATGGTTAGGTCTTGCATTAGATGCACCTGTTATGCCGATGGGTTTATGCTCACAAGAGTGCGATATGGATGTATCGACTTGGCTGATTCAAGGTCCAAATGGCTCCGCAGTGCAATTATGCCAAGTCATCGATGTTGAAAATAACAAGCCTAAAGCCGTTAAAACTGCGTTCCCAAGTTTTGAAAGTCCATATCAATTAAATGCTTCCATTGATCGTATTATCACCTGTAAGACCAATACTCAAGCTGTCTTAAGTTTAAAGGTTGGGACCAACAGTGTGGTCTATGCTTTTGATAGTTTATATAGTGTCAACAGCCATCAGTATCGACAAGATCAGCAATATAAAGTGCAACTAAATGCGTGGGCGTATGAGTTAGAGAAAGTTTCTGATCATGAGCAAATCATTGTCGATGACCCTGCTTCGATCAAACATCATCGAGCATTGAACGATATTCTCTCCAAAAACAATGGCGTTGCGCCAGAAAATCTTCAAGAGCAAATTGATGCTTGGGAGGCTAAGTCAGAAGATGATAAAGCACCTGTGACTGTTGATTTTTCAAAAATGGTGGCTTACCTCTACGGTGAAACACTCGGACAAGAAGATGAAGCATGGTTCCAAGGCAAGGTCGTTGGAAAAACCCAAATGCAGTTTATGCAACAAGAATACACACTTTACGATGTGACACTGATTCTTGAAGAGGACCAACCTGCAATTCTCGTTCGAATCGCAACAAAAGACCCCACTTATAAAAATTTTGAAATTGGTCAATACATTCGTGGCAATATTTGGATCCAAGCCAATATTTACTCTGCTGCGTAAGTTACAGCAGCATGGGGAAAGCATGATGGGAATCCATCATGCTTTTTTATTACATATTTTGTAACATTTTTATTATATCAAAATGGCCTGCTTAATTTTTTAATGTTTTGAATTCAAAATAATCAGTTATCCACAATTTAAATTCAAAATGAGTTAATCAAGACAGATCTATTTATTAATAAGTTAAGCAATATAGTGTATTTATTTTGATAATCAATCAATCGGCATAATTTGAAAAGCAAAAATTTATGAATTCATAAATGAATTTAAAAACAGATGTTTAACTAAGCTCACTAAACCATTCAATATTATCAATTTGTGAATCAGTTGTTGAACTTTTAAAGCATCTTATTGCTTATTTTATCACATGAAAGTCAAAAATCAGCAGAGTTATCCACAAACCATCCACAAAACCCACTTTTTAAATTCATATTATTTATATTCTTTCAAAGATAATAAAATTCCGAAATCATTAATAATCAGATTTAGCACTTTATTTAACCAGCCAATTATGTTAAAAATACGACGAACCAATAGGATTTAACAATAATTTAAAATCTAGGCTCAGTAATGAAAATTATACCTGAACAATCGACTAGTCTAATCAATCAAGTTAGTGGTTTTCACTTACGTTTGGATAAAGGAGCATGTTGCTTTTTTGTTCTGGGTATGTTTTTAGCTGCAATATTGATCCATATATTAGGCATTTTTCCAACGACTTAATTCGTCTAAACAAAAAAATCCCTCGTGATGATGATCCGAGGGATTTTTTTATAGCTTTAATCTTTACTCATCCCTTCTTTAAATAATATTAAAGAAAGAATGCCATCTCTAAAAGATGGCATGTTTTTATTCAGAACAGCCTATTAGCCATTACGTTGAGCAAAGTCATCCATAAAATTAACTAATGCTTGTACGCCTTCTAATGGTACGGCATTGTAAATACTTGCACGCATACCTCCAACTGAGCGATGACCAGCAAGATTCAACAAATGGTTCTCTTCCGCTTCTTTCAAGAACAATTTATCGAGTGCTTCATCAGCCAAGGTAAAAGGCACATTCATAATCGAACGATTTTGAACAGCGATTGGGTTGTTATAGAAATCGCTTGAATCAATATAGCCATAAAGCAATTTAGATTTTTCAAGGTTGGTTTTATGCATAGCATCTACACCACCATGCTCAAGCAACCACTCAAATACAAGACCAGACAAATACCATGCATAGGTTGCAGGCGTGTTGACCATAGAATCATTTTTAGCTTGTGCGCCATATTTCAGTAAACTTGGGATTTCAGGCTTTGCCTGATCCAACAAATCATCACGAACGATAACGAGGGTTAAACCAGCAGGCCCAATATTTTTTTGCGCACCTGCATAAATCAAACCAAACTTAGAAACATCTAGAGGAGCAGATAAAATACTTGATGAAAGATCTGAAACTAAAGGCTTATTGGTTTCAGGAATATGTGCAAACTGAATTCCGCCAATTGTTTCATTATCCGCATAATGGACATAAGCAGCATCATCAGACAAGTTCCATGTACTTTGCTCAGAAATTGCTAATTTTTCATCAATCTTTGTTCCCGCTTCAACAATATGAATATCGCCATAACGTTGTGCTTCTTTGGTTGCCTTTTCTGACCAAATTCCAGTATGGATATAATCTGCTTTAGAGTTTTTGCCCAATAAATTGAGTGGAATTGCAGAGAACTGAAGTGATGCACCACCTTGCAAGAACAGCACTTTGTAGTTCTCAGGGATGTTCATCAATTTGCGTAAGTCTGCTTCTGCCTTTTCAGCGACAGCCACATAGTCTTTACTGCGGTGGCTCATTTCCATGATGGATAAGCCTTTACCATGCCAATCCAATAACTCAGCTTGAGCTTTTTCTAAAACGGCAGTAGGTAATGCAGCAGGACCAGCACAGAAATTGTACGCGCGCATGATTTTTCCCTTTTATAAAGTGAAACGAATGAAATAGGCGCATTTAACCACAAATCGCCTTTTCTTGCAGTAGCTTTATCAGTCAATATTTCAATGTAATTGCATATTTAGAGCTAAGTTTTCAATAACAAAATTTGAATATTGTTTAAATTTTAGGAATCAAGTAGGTCACTGATTTATATTTTGCTTGTTGCGAACAATAGATGGGCGTTCCATTTAAAGATTCAGCTATACGACAGCTTGCATAGTTTTCAATTGCAACAGGATAAATAAAAGCTTCAAAATTAAAATGTCTTGAAGCCCAATCAGCAATTGCTGTCACCGCTTCTTTTCCATAAGCAAAGCCATGGCGATCTTCTCTAATCCAGATACCTAGCTCAGGCCTTGATTGCTTTGCTTGATGGAAACCAACCAGCCCCAAAAATTCATCATTCAATTGATCTCGAATGACAAAAACCCAATCTGACTCATCTTGAATGGTGATTAACCATGTTCGCCAAATACTTTCAAAGGCATTTTGATCTTGAGGCGGGTCCCAAGACATATACTTTGTTAATGTGGGTGTAATGCAGGCATAGCACTCATCAGCGTCACCAGAAGTAAACGGTTTTAAACATAATCTTGTTGAACTGATCATATATTTTGGTTCTTTAGATGTATTATTGGCTTTTAATAAAATAGATGGATTTAACCATAAATCGTCTTGGCTTACTGTTGACTTAGTGGTCAATATTTCAATCCAGTTTAAGTTTATAATCCATAATTCAATCGAATACTACTATGAATATCAGTAAATTTATTATTATGTAGAAGTCATGCATTTTATAGGCTATAAAAAAAGTATAAATTGCGCCAAATAGCGAAATATAATACAAGCGATGATGAGGAATTATTGCCTCCCCACAAATCCCAAAGTCAGAAATAAAAATAACATGGCACAACCCACGCCTATAAAAAAGCCAATAGATTGTTTTAATTTGCCAGTTAATCCTGAATTTAACTCAATAAAATTAACTGGACCAGGGCTAGACATCACACTCAAGGTATACAATAAGATTTCCAAATTAGTACTCAACTTCGATCTAAAATAGTTTCAGATCATTAAGTTAAGTACTTTAAAATATTTTGTATTGTACATTTGTGTAGCACTAATTTTCGTTTTCCACATAGCGCGCAAAATTATCTAATATGGCTTGCCAGCCTGCACGCTGTTGTTCAACTGGATATACAGTTTCAGGATCAAAGCATATGCGAACCAATATGGCTTGATCCTGTTGAGTAAAGGTAATTTCAGCTTGGCGCTCTCCAAATGAGTACGCAATTTTTTCATTTGGAATAATCTCTGTATAAGTACCGGCAAAATCAAAACCCATACTGCCATCTTTAGCTTCCATACGATTTGAAAACTCGCCACCGATGCGTAAATCATTTTTCGAATTTACCGTATGCCAATCAGGTGAAGCTGTATTCCATTGCTCTATATCCTGAGGATTATTATAAATACGCCATACCACATCTATAGCGCCTTAACTAAAGATTCCACGGTAATCTTTGACATTTTCTTCTCCGTAATTGTTTTACGATTCGATTGTTATTTAAATATCGCCTCAGCGATTATAATTTAATCAACCCTATGTACTGTATAAAACTACAAAACTACACATATTCTTAGGGCTATTTAGATTATTTACTCCACCCTTTTCCATGTAAAATAGTTTTTAAATTTAGTCAGATGCAAAAGATTATGCTGATCAAATCACAACACCTTAAAAATAGAAAAGCATTATCCAAAACACTTCAACTTTCAACTTTCGGATATGTTTTTTATAGCCTGATCTTGGGGCAAATGAGTTTTGCTGAAAATTTAAGCTACAGCCAAGCAGAACAATATTTACTTGAAAACTCTTATAAAACTCAAACCAGTGATGCTTTAAATCAAGCATCAAAACTTCAAGCTGAGGCTGTAAAAAATATTGGTTTACCACGTGTAGACTTGAATGTCCGTGCTTATAAATTTCATACTGAAACAGACCTTCCATTAAATGGTGTGAAAAATAATCTCGAACAAACCCTATCGCAAGGTGTCAATGAACGTGTTGATCAATGGCAATCAGAACAAAACATTCCTTCTACGATCACAGATCCTTTAAAACAGGGATTAACACAAGGCATTCATAGTGGTATTGGTTTAATTCCAGACACAGCAAACGTTGTGTTAGAAGATGAAGTTGTTCGTCCAACAGTTTCAGTAATGATGCCAATTTATACTGGTGGTGTTACATCCAGCACCAAACAAATTGCAAATTTAAAAGCTGAACGTAGCCAGTTGGATGCCAAACAGCAACAAGATACGCAACGTTTTGAAGTGATACAGGCTTATTTTAATGTGCAATTACAACAACAACTTGTAGATGCCAGCCGTTTCAACCTTAAAGCAATGCAACAACACTATGACAATGCCCTCAAACTGGAGAAACAGGGTTTTGTCAGCAAAGGACAGCGCATGCAATTTGAGGTTGCACGAAATAATGCCTTGCGAACTGAACAAAATGCCACGGCGAATTTACAATCCAGTCAGTTTCAACTTAAGAATTTACTCAATAAATCCAGTATAGACCAACTGACAACTCCACTTTTTGTCAATCGTCAACAAAGCCAACCTTTAAATCAGCTACTTGATTCTTACCCTGAAACATCAAGTCTAGTTCGAAAGATGCAAATGGATACACAGTTGGCCAATCAAAATGTCAAAATTCAAAGTGCAACCAAGAAACCTACATTATTCGCTTTCGGAGAATATAGTTTAGATCACAATCAGAATTGGATCGTAGGCGTTGCTGCCCGTTACAACTTATTCTCAGGCATTGATAAAAATAAAAATGTACAAGCTGCTGAATTGCAGCGATATGCGACTGAATTGATAACTGCACGTACCCAACAAGAGATTGAGAATATTATTTATAAATCTTATAATGAGTTAAATACGGTCCAACAATCCAATCAACTTTTACAACAAAATGAACAAGCTGCGCTCGAAAATCTCCGTATTCAGCAATTGTCATTTAAAGAAGATATGGGAACTGCAAGCCAAGTGATTGATGCACAGAATCAATTGAGTGTATTAAAAACTGAAAAAGCACTCAATGCTTATAAATATATAATGTCTTTGGCGACCCTACTGCAAAGTCATGGCTCAATTTCTCAGTTCAAAGACTATGTTAATCAAACCAACACCGATTTTATTCGTTGAAGATGGAGCTAAAAATGACTCAAGAAAATAACCATCAGAATACGCATAATGACTCAACCTCAGACGCTAAGTTAAATGCTGAAAGTCCGCATGACAATGTCGCCAATACGCAAGCCTCAGATCCAGTACAGGAACATCAGAACAGCTCAAACTTACAGGATGATCGTATAACCAATGAGGCTAAAAGCTCCACATTATCTCAAACTACAGATGATCAATCAAAAGCGATTCAGCATTCAACAGTCAAGGATAATTCCTCTAAAAAAAGAACTGTAATTGCAATTGGTTTGATTGTTCTTGTCCTTTTAATTGGATTGATTGCATTTGGATTATGGAAAACTTACCAACCTAAAACTGTAGATGTTCAGGGTCGTGTAGAAGCAGAAACACTGCATGTCAGTACCAAAGTGCCCAGTCGAATTGAGGGTATCTTTGTCAGTGATGGACAAAAAGTGAATAAGGGTCAACTTCTAGTCACATTAAGCAGCCCAGAAATCGAAGCAAAGAAACAACAAGCACTTGCCACCCTACAATCTGCTTTGGCATTGCAATCTACAACTGATCGTGGCTCTCAACAAGAAAATATTGATACCCTCTATGCCAATTGGCAAAGTGTAAAGGCCCAAGAAAATCTTGCTAAAGCAACCTATCAACGTGGTTCCACTCTTTTTGCTCAGGGCGTAATTTCACGCCAACGCCGTGATGAAATGTTTGCTGCTGCCCAATCCGCCACACAAATGAGTGAAGCTGCCTATCAACAATATGCGCGTGCCAAACGTGGCAGCACTGCTGAACAAAAATCAGGTGCTGATGCACAAGTTGAGATTGCCAAAGCAGCTGTTGCAGAAGCAAATGCGCTAGAAGCAGAAACCAAACTCTATTCACCTGTGAATGGTACTGTATCCAAAACCTATGGCAAACCATCTGAATTGGTTGCAATTGGCGTTCCTGTGGTGAGTATTATCCAAGATGAAGAAAAATGGGTCAGCTTAAATGTTAGAGAAGATCAATATGCACAGGTTTATCAAGCAAAATCACTCGATGGGTTTATACCTGCATTAAACAAAACTATTTCATTTCACATTAAAAACATTGATGCAGAAGGTGAATTTGCAACTATTAAAACCACACGTCAAACAGGCGGCTATGATATTCGTAGCTTCAAAATTAAATTGACGCCTGCTGAAGCATTGCCTGACTTAAAGGTCGGCATGAGTGTGATTTTTAAACTTCAAGAGCATCAATAAACATGTGGGCGAGCATGCGAAGAGAGCTTCGATATCTGTTTACACATCAGTGGGATTTATGCTTAGTCACACTCGCTCCTTTGTTTGTTATTATTTTATTTAGTAGCATGTTTTATGCAGGCAAAGCAGAACATTTACCGATTGCCATCATTGATCAAGATCAAAGTGAGTTAAGTCGTAATATCGAGAAATATCTCAGTCACAACCACACACTTTCGATTTACACCATTTCAAATGATCCAAATCAAGTTGAACACTTACTGAATCAAACCAAAATTTGGGGTTATGTACATATTCCTGTAGGTGCTGAACAAAGATTGGTACAAGCACAAGATGCGCAAATCAGTATTGCATTTAACCAGCCTTATTTCAGTATTGGAAATGGCATTTCATCTGCAATGCTACTCTCAACGGTTGAAGCAATCGGTGATTTTGCACGACACTCTTATTATCAAAACAAAATCCCATATGCTGAAATCGAGACACCAAATGTCAAAATTTCCCCATTATTTAATCCAAATCTGAGTTATGAGTTCTATCTAGAACCTTTTATGATTCCAGCAATTTTGCACCTCTTGCTTTGTTGTTGCGTTGCTTTTGCAGTTGGTCAAGAGCTGAAATACGCAAGTGTTAGGCAATGGGTTCAAGGTCGATCTGTCTTTACGGCATTACTGGCTAAAAATATGCTCTATGTATTGATCTTTTGTTTTTGGACATGGATATGGATGTTTTGGCTGGTTGAAGTTCGAGGCTGGTTTATTGCTGGAAGTTTATGGATGATTTTGCTTGGACAATTTTTACTTTATACAGCTTATGCCTTAATCAGTAGCACAGTTGTTCTTGCAACCAAAAATTTATCGAAAACATTTGGCTTTATTGCGGTCTATGGCGGTTCTTCTTTGAGTTTTGCAGGTGTCACCCTGCCTTTGAATAATGCCCCTATTTTTACTCAGTTTTGGGCCAATATTATCCCTTATACACCTTATGCAAAATTACAAACTGAGCAATGGGTCGTAGGCAGTCCCGTTTTTATCTCAATGCTTCCTCTCGGAATTTTAACCATTTATTGTATTTTATATGGTGCAATCTCTACTTTGCTCCTAAAAAAGTGGTTCAAGGGGCGCAATATGATTAATTTCTTTAAAGCACTCGCTCAACACTATTTTGTCACTTTTAGAAATATAGCGAAAAATTCGTCCATATTGACCACGATGGTACTCTCAGTATTTTTTTATAGTTTTTTTTATCCTACTGCCTATAAAGCCCAGACAGCAGAAAACTTACCGATCATTATTGTAGATGAAGAACAAAGCTTTCTCAGTCATGAAATTATTGTTGAAGTTTCGAAAAGCCCCAATGTAGCAGTTACAGAAATTACGGGTAATTTTGAACATGCTAAACAAATGGTTCAACAACAAAAAGCCGATGGCATTTTATTATTACCTGAGAACCTATCCAATAGCATTGTACGAGGTGAAGAAGGTGGCATAGGTTTATATTTAAGCAGTGCCTATTTTCTTAAAACCAAACAAATTGGTTTAGGCTTGGCGACTGCTATTGAAAACACAATTGCAGAACATGCAGAAAGGTTTGGAAAAATCTCGCACTTCCAACTGTCAATTCCTATTCATCAAATTCCTCTTTTTAACACTTTATCTGGATATGGTAGTTATATTTTTCCTGCAATTGCACCATTAATTATCCATCAAACTATTGTTTTAGGTTTGTGTATGCTCCTTGCTGGGTACCGAGAACAATATTGGCGTGCCACGCTGCCTGAGTTTGTCGCGATTTATTTAGCCGCTTTAACCATTGGTTGCTTGGGTTGTTTTTATTTATTTGGTTTTACCTATTGGCTCAATGATTATCCACGGGATGGAAATTTTTGGGGAATGTTGCTTGCAGTACCCATCTTTATTAGTTGTGTGATTGCAATGGCGATGGTTCTAGCAAGCTATTTGGATATTTCAGAGCGGGCTGGCCATCTTATTGTATTTACGTCAATCCCTTTATTTCTTTTGTCAGGTGCTGCTTGGCCTTTACAAGCAATGCCGCATTGGATGCAAGCGTTTGCACATGTTTTCCCATCCACACAAGGCATCAATCTATTTATCCAACTCAACTAAATGGGTGTTCCGACACTTATCGTCATTCCCAAGCTGATTTACCTTGGCTGTCTCACTGGAATTTTGATGATTTGGGCATATATTAGACTCAGCAAAACATATAAACAAACAGAATAGATACGTGAAATATAATTCATATAATGAATTATATTTCACAATAAAATCGAATAATTTAATCAAACTGAATTATTTTTAATCAATTGAACGCATTTTGAATAAAAATATTAGTATTCCTGACTCAAATGGCGTCAGAATAGGCCATTTTCAAAATACTCTGAATGTTCAGAATCTCCCACCCTAAAGTACCCACATACTTTAGCGGGATTTTTTTTCATTTTTTTGATAGAGTTTTTCTTTTCGCCAAAATCTGAATTTTAAGGGCTCAGTATGAAGAAAATGAGAATTAGCCTAGCTTGGCAAATTGTTATTGCGCTCTTCTTAGGTATCCTTGTTGGTGCATTCCTGCACAACTCTCCTGAACTTCGTAATGATATCGTTGCAAACTTTCTACAACCATTAGGTAAGATTTTTATTAATCTGATCAAAATGATTGTAATCCCACTTGTGCTTTCCATGCTGATTTTAGGGATTGCCAATGCAGGTGACAGTAAAAGTGTCGGTAAATTAGGTTTAAAAACCATTATTTATTTTGAGATTATTACCACTGTTGCCATCATTGTGGGCTTAGTTGCTGCGAATGTATTCCAGCCAGGCGCAGGCATTGATATGTCTACACTGACAACTTCTGATATCTCGCAATATAAAGAAACGACACAGGAAGTCAGTCATGAAGCTCATGGCTTAGTGAATACTGTTCTTTCACTCATTCCACCTAATATCTTCGCTGCGATGAGCGATGGCCATATGTTGCCAATCATCTTCTTTGCAGTGATTTTCGGTATTGGTCTTGGATCATTATCTAAAGAAACCAAACAGCCTTTAATCGATATTTTAAAAGCTATTTCTGAAACTATGTTTAAAGTGACGCATATGATCATGATGTTTGCACCATTTGGTGTATTCGGCTTGATCGCAGCCACTGTCGCAAACTTTGGTTTCAGCTCTCTAGTGCCACTCATTAAATTGGCAGTATTGGTTTACTCAGCAATTCTATTCTTTATCTTTATTGTGCTTGGTTTTGTCGCTAAATTCTGTGGTTTCAGCATTTGGACCATTATCAAAATCTTAAAAGATGAATTGATTCTTGCTTATTCGACTGCAAGCTCTGAAACCGTTTTACCTCGTATGATGGAAAAAATGGAAGCTTACGGTGCGCCTAAGTCAATCACCAGTTTCGTTGTACCAATTGGTTATTCATTTAACCTAGATGGTTCTACGCTTTACCAAAGTATTGCCGCAATCTTTATTGCTCAGCTTTATGGTATTGATTTAACCATCACACAACAAATTGTTTTAGTGCTTACACTGATGATTACCTCTAAAGGGATCGCAGGTGTTCCAGGCGTGTCTTTCGTTGTGCTATTGGCAACATTGGGCAGCGTGGGTATCCCACTAGAAGGTTTGGCATTTATTGCTGGTATTGACCGTATCTTAGATATGGCACGTACAGTATTAAATGTGATTGGTAACGCACTTGCTGTTCTTGTGATTAGTAAATGGGAAGGCAAATTCGATACTGAGAAACAAAAATCTTATAATTTTGATGCCACACATTAATTTTTTAAGATGAAAAACCACCTTCGGGTGGTTTTTTTATGCATATTTTCAGGTATTCACGAGTGTAGACTTGGTTTAATTTGAGCGCTTTAACTACGATTAAAACGATCAATCGCATAAATATTTAACATGTTAGCACTGATAAGCATATTGTCTTGGTGGTGTATTACCCTGCTTTAAAGTGATTTTAATCTGCTCATTTTTAGTGACATCAATAAAATCTTGTGTGATATAGCCTTCTTTTGTCACACATAAATGCCAATCGTAAAACTGCACACCATGAATCATTAGACTTTCAACTTTCCATTACGCTTGCTTTTCAAAGTTTACGATGCCTATTTGGTTGCTATACTTTTCATCATATTTATCATCTATTTTTGCTGGACGTACACTGGTCACTAAGACGACTTTTACATTAGGAATAGCAACTCCCCGTTCATTTACAACATTTACAGTCAGTTGCGGCTTTTGTGTTTTATAAACAGGAAAACATCCTGTTAAAAAGATGATAAGGGGAATTAAAAATATAGCTCTATTCATGATTTACCTTGTATAACCACAGCTTAATTTTGAGTTTCCTTGAGGTGTTTCATCTATAGCATTTTCAATATTCCATTCATCACCTACAACCTTACGTAAATGATAAAGAACTGTGGTTGGTGTACCCCGAAATACAAAATAATAGCCTTTGGATTGCCTATCCGCCAATTGATGTTTTTGTAATGCAATTTTGATTAACTGAACTCCAAAAACATCAGCATCGACCGCTAAATCATCCTGTTCAGTATGTGCTGTTTTATAATACTGATGACCTTGTATTCCCACATAAGTATGCCCTCCAATCGTCATCATTTGTTTTGATTTATTTAATTTGATCTGCTTTGGTCCACTTGCACTAAAGTCACGCAATAATCCCGCAATTTTGCTTTCAGGCTTTTGAAAAATCATGTCGCAATTTAGAGCCTTGATGTCAATTAATGATGCAATTTGAATGCCTTGAGCATGCATAAATTGCCATCCAAAAAGCATTGAAATCGCAAAGATTATTCTTGTCATATCGAAATCCTATTTTATTTACTCTCATTATTTTTTCAGTGCAATAAGCCTGTCTGATATTTAAAATAATATTATTTGTGAAAGTATATCGTTAAATAATTTTTGAAATAAGATTAACTTTATAAATCATCATGTTTTTTATCATTCGCATATACTTAATTTATAAAGATTATATGCAAAAAACCACAATCAAGTGGCTTTTGCTATTAAATGTGAATAAAAGCATTGTTTAAGCAATAAAATAAGCACTTAGAATAATCACTATTTGTAGCAGTAAAACTGCACCAAACCATTTCCATCCTTTTTGCCGAAGGATGACCTTTTCTGCTGTTGAATAACTCACTGTTCTTATCATTTTATCACCTCATTCTTGCTACATGTTGGAACACCTTTGGGGCAAAACGTTGGTCTTTTAATAGACAATTTATAACGAGCAAGAAATAAACCAACTCAAAAAATGTAACAATTTATCAATACCTTTATTGATGTTCACTCTAAGCTTCCCAGTAAAATTTTTTTGTTCTAATGGCAATGAATCAATCAATTTTCTTTGTTGAATCCATTCAATGTGAGGACAACAATAGCCATCCGACTCAGCAATAAAACACTGACCTTTTTGATCTATAAGCTCGACTTGCACATAAAAATAATCCCCATATAACGTTGAGGGCTTTAAAAGATGATCACGATCGAAGTCAATTTTAATCATAGCCAAGCTTAAATCAGTCAGAAATTTATGATGAATACTTAAATAATGAACTAAATGTTTAGAGAATTTTTGATGAACTTTCTCTAAAAAAACATCGTTAATGTCATGGTGTTGATTCAATAATTTAAAAGTAAAACTCGATGTATTTAAATGCCTTGCATGGCTATACAATACACCTATACCCCAGAACTCATCATAATCATGATAGCGATTGCTAAACTTATCCAAAATAACTCTTGTCACATCCAATAATCTTTTTTTCATTTTTAATACGTATTCAATATTTTCAAACATCATAAATTAAAAAAGCCCCTTACGGGGCTTTTACAATTCATTAGTATAGATCTAATTAACCAATAAACTTACGTGCATTACGGAACATACGTAACCATGCCCCATCTTCAGTCCATTCTTCAGGTTTCCAAGAGTGTTGAACTGCACGGAAATTACGTTCAGGATGTGGCATCATAATCGTTGCACGACCATCTTTTGAGGTTACACCAGAAATTGCTTCAGGCGAGCCATTCGGGTTCAATGGATACTGTTGAGTTGCATTACCCAAGCTATCGACATAACGCAAAATAACTTGATTACCCGCATTGAGTGAAGCAAAGTTTTCAGCAGAAGTTTCTGCACGACCTTCACCATGTGCAACAGCAATAGGTAAAATAGAACCTTCCATACCTTCTAAAAGAATAGAAGGTGTTTTTTCAACTTTTACATTGACTACACGTGCTTCAAATACTTCTGAAGTATTACGACGGAAACGTGGCCAATTGTCTGCTCCTGGAATCAGTGGTGCAAGCTGTGCCAACATCTGGCAACCATTACAAATCCCTACTGAGAAGGTATTGTCACGATTAAAGAATTTTTCAAATTGATCACGTAACTTGGCATTGAACAATACAGATTTAGCCCAACCGCCACCTGCACCTAAAACGTCACCATAAGAGAAGCCACCACAAGCAACCAAACCTTCGAAGTCATCTAAATCAACACGACCTGAAAGTAAATCACTCATGTGGACATCAACAGTATTGAAGCCGACTTTATCAAATGCAGCAGCCATTTCCACATGACCGTTAACGCCCTGTTCACGTAGAATCATCATGTTTGGACGACGTTCGTTGATATATGGCGCTTCGACAGGCTCATTTAAGTCAAATGTTGGTAATGCGATTAAACCTTTATGCTCACGGTCGCCAATCAATGCAAACTCAGAGTCAGCAGTTTCTACATTATCACGCAAGCGTTGAATTTGATGAGAAACTTCTGTCCAAGCGTGTTGTAGTTCAGCACGTTCAAGCACTAAACCATTTACAGCCAACTGGTCAGAATCGTTGACTGTACCAACTACAGCAATTGCATCTCTTAAGCTTGAGACTGCAACTTCATCAGCCAAAGTTGCCCAATCTGCTTGAGAAATTTGCAATACTGCACCGATTTCTTCAGCAAATAAGCTTTCATTCGTTTGGTTTTCAAGTGCCACACCTAAGCGTGAAGCAAACATCATTTCAGCAACAGTTGCCAATAAGCCACCATCACCAATGTCATGATAAGCCTGAATCAAACCACGGTTGTTCCAGTCTTGCACTAAAGCAAAGAATGCTTTGAAATCGTCAAAACTGTCCACATCTGGCGTTACAGAACCAATCGCTTTATATACCTGAGCAAGAATCGAACCACCTAAACGGAACTGACCTTTAGACAAATCAATACGAACTAAGACTGACGCTTCATTTTTCAATTCAGGAGTTAAAGTTTTACGTACATCTAATACAGGTGCAAATGCAGTGATGACACCTGACATTGGTGAAGTGACTGCTTTATCTTCACCTTGGTCATTCCAAGTGGTACGCATAGACAGTGAGTCTTTGCCGACTGGGATGGCAATACCTAAGGCAGGACACATTTCCATACCAATGGCTTTTACACCTTCAAATAATGCTTGATCTTCACCTTTTTGACCTGCTGCAGCCATCCAGTTTGCTGATAATTTAATATCGCTAATCTGTTCAATATTGGCACACATGATATTGCTGATTGCTTCAGCAACTGCTAAACGTGCGGAAGCGGCAGGATTTAACAATGCGACTGGTGGACGTTCCCCCATTGCCATTGCTTCACCAGTATAACCCTGCAAACTGGTTGTAGTGACTGCAGCATCGGCAACAGGAACTTGCCAACGACCCACCATCTGATCACGTGCAACCATACCTGTGATCGAACGGTCACCGATGGTAATCAGGAACGATTTAGAAGCAACAGTTGGATTTTTCAATACACGGAAAATTGCATCTTTCAAGTCAACTTGAGAAGCATCGAATGCATTGCCTTTACGTTCGATCGTTTCATATGAACGGCTCATACGTGGTGTACCACCAAGCATGACTTGCATTGGCATATCCACTGCTTTGTTATTAAACAATGGATCATTCACAGTAAGTTGACGTGCTTCTGTTGCTTCCCCTAACACTGCAAATGGGCAACGTTCACGTGCGCAGATTGATTCAAACAACTCTAATGATTCAGGTTTGATTGCCAACACATAACGTTCTTGTGCTTCGTTTGACCAGATTTCCATTGGCGACATGCCTGGTTCTAGTGATGGGATCTTACGAAGATCAAGAATTGCACCTAATTCATGGTCGTTGACCAATTCAGGCATTGCATTGGAAATACCGCCAGCACCAACATCATGCACAGATACGATCGGGTTAAAATCTTCCATTCTCCAACATGCATCGATTACTTCTTGACAACGACGTTCCATTTCTGGATTTTCACGTTGAACCGAAGCAAAATCTAGGTTTTCACCCAATTTACCACTGTCTACAGAAGATGCTGCACCACCGCCTAAGCCGATCAGCATTGCAGGACCGCCTAAGACAATTAGTAAATCACCCGGTTGAATCGCATCTTTTTCGACATGATCAGGACGAATGTTACCGTAACCGCCTGCAATCATGATCGGTTTATGGAAACCTTTCACTTCACCATTTACGTTTTGTTCAAACGTACGGAAGTAACCATTGAGTGCAGGACGACCAAATTCATTATTGAATGCAGCACCACCCAATGGACCATCAATCATAATTTGAAGTGGTGAAGCCATACGTGATGGTTTACCGTAATTCTCTTCCCAAGGTTGTTCAAAACCTGGAATATTCAGGTTAGACACTGTAAAGCCTGTTAAACCAGCTTTTGGTTTACCACCACGACCAGTTGCACCTTCATCACGTATCTCACCACCTGAACCCGTTGCCGCACCAGCAAATGGTGCTATTGCAGTTGGATGGTTATGGGTTTCCACTTTCATTAAGATGTGGGCAGCTTGGCTCTTATATTTATAAACATAGTGCCCAGTTGCTTCATCTTTTTTAGGATAAAAACGTTGCGTATCAAAGCCAACAATCACCGATGCATTATCTTTATAGGCTGATAATACGTCTGTTGGAGATTCTTTATAGGTATTTTTAATCATTTGGAACAATGACAATGGTTGTTTTTCACCATCAATTGTCCATTCAAAACCAAAAATTTTGTGACGACAGTGTTCTGAGTTTGCTTGAGCAAACATCATCAACTCGATGTCGTGTGGGTTACGACCTAATTTATGAAATGCTGCTGTTAAATAATCAATTTCTTCATCTGATAATGCAAAACCAAATTCAGAGTTCGCTTTAACAAGTGCGTCTTTACCTTGACCTAAGATATCAATTGAGTTTAACGGCTTAGGTGCAGTTTCTGAGAATAAAGCAGATGCATCATCAATTTGATTGAAAACACTTTCTGTCATACGGTCATGTAAAACTTGTTTCACTTCTTCAGATATTTCAGAAATACCCTTTAAAGTAAACAAAACACCGCGTTCTAAGCGGTGTACAGGCGTATTACAGTTGGCAAAAATATCGGTTGCCTTAGACGACCACGGCGAAATTGTACCGACACGTGGTGTGACTAAAATCTGTACTTCATCACTGGTTGCCTGATGTAATTCAAACGATGCACCATCGTTTAAAAGCTGTAAAGCAGATTGCTGTTGTTGCTCGTTGAGCGCTTGGTCGAAAAGGTAAACCCATTGGCTTTCTATTGATTGAACAGAACTGATTGACGCAAGGCGTGTTAATAGTTGTGTTTGCTTAAAAGAAGAGTGTGCAGGTGCACCGGCAACGATAAACATGCTGTTTTTGGCTCCACGGGCAGGCTTTGGCAACCTACCTCAATGTGACTTGAAGAGAGCGCATATTCTACTGTGAAAGCAAGATTTCAGCTAGTCATATCCAACTTAAAAAATGCTGAAATCTTGCTTTTAAATATTCGATTTACTTTGACTTTCGTCTTTAAACATGATTCGTAACAATTGATTTATTGAGCACTATATGTATAGTCCCCTGTTTTTGGATCTTCTTTTGCGATGATTCCACTTTTTTGATAAAAAACTTTTCCACATGAAATTTCTGGTTCAATTTCTCCATCAATTGCATAGGACAATTCGACATTTACATGTCTTAAATCGGGGTTTTTAGGAACAGAATCTATAAAAAATATATCTAAACTTTCCATGTTATAGCAAACATAGATTTTTTCAGGATGCGAATTTTTATTCAGATCAATTGTATAAAGGTGGTCTGCTGTTTCTGTCATCCTGTCTAATTTGAGGGCAACCGTATTCACTAGATCACCATTATGATCTATCGCATAGGCATATTTTGCTTTTTCATTTTGATAGCCTTCATTGCAGTTTTTAATTGCTTGTCCAATTTTTACTTTACTTGGCGTAATATCCTCAGCAGTAAATGTAGATTTTCCATTCAACATACTGCTCGGTATGATACTCCAATACACTTTTCCTTGTGCATCTGGGTCATCTGTCCAAATACAATTGTTGGTTAGATGACCATCTGAGGTTTTCTGAAAAGCAAAAGTTGCTATTGGCTGGTCTAAAGTAACTTTAGGTTTTATTGAATCATTTTGCTCTTCATGCTTTGCTTTTGGGCTGTCAAGCTGCTGCGTATTTTCTTTTATTGTTCCCTGTTTGTTTTCATGCGGTTGACTACATGCTGTAAATAAAATAGCTGCTGTGTATAAAAATAGATTTTTTTCATGCTTTACTCTAATTACTCAATGATATTAAATTAAATTTTTCACTGCTTATACGTGTAAATGCCTGAATTTTCAACCATTGAAATTTTCCAAAAATTTAAGTTTCTTTGACTATGCATGGGTTTAGTGACGAATGCTCGATTTCCTAATTGATCTACAAATGTATAATCTACTTGGTCTAGTTGGTAGGGTCGATCCCGATCAGTTTGAATCAACTCCCATCCAGCATGATTAAATTTAGCAATAAAAATATCTTCAAATTGCTGTTGTGATAAATCTAATCTTGAAATTTCAAAGTGATAACGTTTATAAGTTGATTTTTGGTAGACCCATAAAAAATCATCATATTTTATCAATGGTAATTTTTCTGCAAAAATTAATTTTGATTGCCTATAAAAATAATCAAAAATTTTAGGTGAGTTGCGAAGTCTCTCCTCTACAGTCACATCCGCATACTTCAAACGAGTTTCAGGTTCAAAAGAGGCTAAAAATTGTACGAGACCGTATAAAAATAATCCAATCACACCTATGATTGTTATTGCGAATACATTTGCTAGAAAACTGTCTAGCAATTGTTTCATTTCATCTTGTTGTTGTGGCTTTTTTTGGGTTAACCAATTTGAACTCCTAAAAACACAAGCTACTTTTAATTTATTTTTTAAGTATATAAAATTACAAAAGAAAATAAGTTACTCTTATAAAACCAATGAATGTAACCATGTATAAAGTTTGATCTTAAAGTATCAACAACAATTTCTATTTTCTCAAAAAACTTAAATACCAGCCCTGACCTAGCATTCAGATACTTATTTCATTATGGAATAGAAAGCACTCAGTTCGACACTCTAAACTTTCCTATTGAACTCAAAGAGTGCTATCAACAATCAAATGGTACCTACGTATTTGAAGATACACAATATGGTCAGTGCGGACTTCAATTCCTTGATTTATATTTAAATCAACATTTTACCGACATGTATTTAGCGGAAGATGGGATTAAACTTTAGCAGGAGATTATATTATTGGCGTGTTTTTTGGTGATGGCGATCTTCTTGTCAAGTTTCATTCTGGTCAAGTTTTATAAGGCAGTTTATGCAGGTTTTAACTATAACTCTACGGGATAGGGATTTTTTTTATCGCTAAGGTGTTAGGCCTTGTTGACTTAGAAGGACTAAGTTTCACAAAACCTGCCTTGTACTGAACCGTACCGGGTTTTTCGGAGAGATTTTTATTTAAGTTAGGCCACCTGACCTAACGGGCTCATCTTATCATAGTACATTGCTTCAAATTCAAATGGTGATACATAACCTAGAGCACTATGTACACGCTTTTTATTGAACCAATCCACCCAGTTTAATGTCGCAAGTTGTACATCTACCAAACCTTGCCAATCTGCTTTTAGATATTCA